>NZ_JBHXWI010000003.1:0-267894 GCF_042671975.1 Rhodococcus sp. NPDC127593
CCACATCCGACAACCGCCGATCCGAGACCGGTTTCACCCATCCGCTCCGAGGCACACCTCATCGTAACGCAACCCGCACTAACTGAACGGTATTGGCTCTAAGCCTGCCCCACCGACGACATCAGTTCTGGCTCTGCCCTTCCCGGACACCGATTTCCACTCGCTTGCCCAGGTCGGGGTCGACGCTCTTCCAGTAGTCGAAGACCCGCAGCAGAACCGGTTCGCTGACGCCGCCGAGCGCGTGGCCGACGATGTTGTTCACCAGGCGGTCGCGTTCGTCGTCGCCCAGAACCTCGCGGACGAGCGTGCCCGCCTGCGTGAAGTCGCCGTCTTCGGCGTGCTCGATGTAGCCGGCTCGCACCGACTCACCGTCGAACGCCCACAGGCCCTCGTCGCCCGCGAGCGACGCGTCGGCATGGGGGCCGCCGTACGAGTTCGGCGCGTACACCGGGGTCTCGGGCGAATTGGTGGCGTACCGCATCGCACCGTCCTGCGAGTACGAGTTCACCTGGTTCTTCGGCGCGTTGACCGGCAGCTGCGCGTAGTTGGCGCCGATGCGGTACCGGTGAGCGTCGGCGTAGGAGAAGACCCCGTCCCAGCAGCATCTTGTCGGGCGAGAAGCCGATTCCCGGAACGACATTCGACGGCTCGAACGAGGCCTGCTCGATCTGCGCGAAGAAGTTGTCGGGGTTCCGGTTGAGGGTCCACTTGCCGACCTCGATCAGCGGGTAGTCCTTCTGCGACCACACCTTGGTGAGGTCGAACGGGTTGAACCGGTAGCCCTCGGCCTCGTCGACGGGCATGACCTGGACCTTCAGCGTCCAGCTGGGGAACTCGCCGTGGGCGATCGTGTCGTACAGGTCGGCGCGGTGATGATCGGGGTCGTTGCCGGCGAGGGTGTCGGCCTCGTCCTGCGTGAGGAACTCGATGCCCTGATCGGTCTTGAAGTGGTACTTGACCCAGAACCGGTCGCCGTCGGCGTTGACCCACTGGTACGTGTGCGAGCCGAAACCGTCCATGTGACGCCACGTCTTCGGGATTCCACGGTCGCCCATCAGCCAGGTCACCTGGTGCGCGGACTCGGGCCGCAGCGTCCAGAAGTCCCACTGCATGTTGTGGTCGCGCAGACCGGATCCCGGCAGTCGCTTCTGCGAGTGGATGAAGTCGGGGAACTTGATCGGGTCCTTGATGAAGAAGACGGGCGTGTTGTTGCCGACGAGGTCGTAGTTGCCGTCCTCGGTGTAGAACTTCACGGCGAATCCGCGCGGGTCACGCCAGGTGTCGGGGCTGCCCTGCTCGCCGGCGACGGTGGAGAAGCGCACCAGCGACTCGGTCTTCGCGCCGGGCTGGAACAGCGTGGCCTTCGTGTAGCGGCTCACGTCGTGGGTGACGACCAGTTCGCCGAATGCACCGCCGCCCTTCGCGTGGACGACACGCTCCGGGACGCGCTCGCGGTTGAAGTGGGCGAGCTTCTCGATCAGGTAGTGGTCGTGCAGCAGGATGGGGCCCTGCGTGCCCGCAGTGAGGGATTCGTTGTCGCTGGCGACGGGAATTCCGAAGTTGTTGGTGGTGGCGCGCTGTGTTTCAGGCATGGCAAAGCCTCCAGGTTGCATCGGGTGAGGGTGTAGCGGTGGGGACGGACGGGTCAGGACAGGGCTGCTGCCGACCCGGTTCCGGTCTGCGCGCCGGTCTGGCACTGCGAGCAGAGCCCCCAGAAGACGACCTCGGCCTCGTCGATCTCGAAACCGTGGGCCTGCGAAGGGTCGAGGCACGGAGCCTCACCGACGGCGCAGTCCACATCCACGACGGTCCCGCAGCTGCGGCACACGAGGTGGTGGTGGTTGTCTCCGGTACGGGTTTCGAACCGTGCGGGCGATCCCGCGGGCTCGATACGTCTGAGCAGGCCGGCGGCGGTGCACGCCTTGAGAACGTCGTATACCGCCTGGGTGGAGACCGATCCCAGCTCTTCACGAACTACGGCCGCAATGTCGTCGACGTCGGAATGCGGCCGTACGGCAACCGCATTCAACACTGCAACGCGTGGTGCAGTGACACGCAGGCCTACCCCGCGCAGCTGCGCTTTGGGGTCCGTGTCGTGTCGCATGTGTTCAAGTATCGCGCTTTTTTGGAATTAGTCAAGAAAAGGATGTGTCGGAAAATCTTGACATGTCGGAGATCTCCGACATAAAGTCGCGGTGTGCCCGACGACGACGTCTTCCTCGCCCTCGCGAACCCCGTGCGACGGCGCCTGCTGGAAATCCTGATGGACGGACCACTCACCGCCGGGGACCTCGCCGGCCGGTTCGACCTCAGCCGACCCGCGGTGGCAGAGCACCTGCAGGTGCTGCGCCGGGCCGGGCTCGTCCGCGACGAACCGTCGGGACGGCAACGGCACTACCACCTGACCGCCGACCCGCTCGCCGACGTCGGCGACTGGCTGCACCCGTTCGAGCGGTTCTGGCGTGGCCGCTTGCGCACACTCGCCGACTTCCTCGAGGAGGACTCGTGACCGACCGCACCACCACCAAGATCTCCGTCGACCAGTTCATCGCCGCGCCGCCCGCCAAGGTGTGGCGCGCCCTCACCGAGCCGGAACTGCTCGCCCACTGGTGGGCCGCGGGCGATATCGCCGCCACGGTCGGGCATCGGTTCCACCTCGACATGCCCGGCTGGGGTGCCGTTCCCTGCGAAGTGATCGAGGTCGAACCCGAACGACGCTTCGTCTACACGTTCACCGAGAACTGGACGCTGGTCTGGCGCCTCGCCCCCGAGGGTGCGGGCACTCGCCTGTTCCTCGATCATTCGGGCTTCGACCTCGACGACAAACGCAGCCGCGACGCGTTCGAGCGGATGGGCCCGGGCTGGCGCGACACCGTGATGCCACGTCTCGCCGGCGTAGTCGCGGACATCGAATAGCGACCCGCCTGAGCGGGTCAGCGTAGCTGCGCGGGTCCGGTGGTCATCCGGCCGTCCGTGATCACGATGCCGTGGTGCGTGCCGGGCGTCAGCCAGTCACCGAGAGTGGGACCTTCGGCCGCCACGTCCACGCGGGCATATCGGAAATGGCCCCGAAGTCGGGCGGATGCCGTCACGAGGCCGTGGCCGCCCTCGCCCGGTTGCGCGAACCCCAGCGCTCCGGCGATGGGCAGTCGCGGTCCACGCGGCCGAGTGCTCGTGGTGACGCGCCACGCGTCGGACGACGCCTCGAAGTCGCCGTGCACGTCGCCGTCGAACTCGGCCGGCACCTTCGGCAGACTCCAGTGCACGCGTCCGCCGTGTACGGAGGGTTCCGAATCCACGGCGATGAACGGGACCGCCATGCGCGGCAGGACGCCGATCCGACGGCCGGGCGCGCGGAGCACCGGACTGGCGAGAATTTCCCGATAGGCGCCGACCGGCGAGTCGAGGTAGTCGACCATCATCGCGAGGGTCAATGGCACGGTGGCGCCGTCGGGTCCGAGCGCGCGAGCGGCCGTGGTGCTGCGATGCCACCACAGTGTCGCGCGCACCCCCGCCGGCCACGGGGGCGGCGAGCTCTCGGGCCAGTCGGTGCGCTGGGTGGTCGATTCAGGCACGCTCCACATCGACTGTCTCCCTTCGGGTCGCGACCGTCAGTGGAAGCCGCAACGCACCCGGCGCGTCCGCGGGTACCACCGGATTCCGGGGCGGCGACGGTTCGATACGTACGTATGGCTTGCCCGGTTCGGGCCGGGCATCGACCTCACCCTTGTTGGGCCACAGCGCGAACGCACGCTCGGCCTGGGCGGCGATGGTGAGCGACGGGTTGACGCCGAGATTCGCGCTCACCACGGAACCGTCGGCCACGTGCAGACCGTCGTGTCCGTACGCCCGCAGGTAGGGGTCGACGACACCCGTGTCCGGCGAGTCCCCGATGGTGCAACCCCCGAGGAAATGCGCGGTCATCGGAATGTTCACGACGTCGGCGAACGAGCCGCCGGGATCTCCCCCGATCCGTTCGGCCACCTTGCGGATGGCCGCGTGACCCTGCGGGATCCATTCGGGCGGTGGATCTCCGGGTCCGCGACGGCTGGTCACCGCGCGACCGAGGCGGCCCTTTCCCTTGGCCAGTTCGAGCGAATTGTCGCCGGTCTGCATGACGAGCGCGATCACGGTACGTTCCGACCAGTGCCGCACCGACAGGCTGCGCACGAACGCCCCGGGGCGACGCAACGCCACGCCGACCGTTTTCAGCAGCCGCGGCGTCCTGCCGCCGCCGTCGCTGAGGACGGTCTGCAACAGTCCGATCGCGTTGCTGCCCTTGCCGTACCGCACGGGTTCGATGTGGGTGTGATCGTCCGGGTGAAACGAAGACGTGATGGCCACGCCCTTCGTGAAGTCGGTGCCGCGGTTCTTCGCCGTGGCCGCGAGGACCGCCTCCGAGTTGGTGCGCACCACCGATCCCAGCCGCGGCGACAACCGCGGCAGGGCACCGGATTCCTTCATCGCCAGCAGCAGCCGGGCGGTGCCGTACGTGCCTGCGGCGACGACCACCTGGTCGGCGGTGAACGTGCGCTCCCGCTTGCGGATCCCGTCGGTGCGGCGGGTCCGCAACTCGTAGCCGCCGCCCGCCCGGGGCCGTAACTCCTTCACCGTCGTCAGCGGATGTACCCAGGCGCCCGCCTTCTCGGCGAGGTGGAGGTAATTCTTGACGAGCGTGTTCTTCGCGCCCACACGGCAACCCGTCATGCAACTGCCGCACTCGGTGCACCCCGTGCGCTCGGGCCCCTCACCTCCGAAAAACGGATCGGCCACCCGCGATCCCGGTTCGCCGAAGAAGACGCCCACCGGCGTGGACGTGAACGTCTCACCGGCGCCCATCTCCTCGGCCACCTCGCGCATGACGGCGTCTGCGGGAGTGAACGACGGATTGGTCGTCACGCCCAGCATCCGTTTCGCCTGGTCGTAGTACGGGGACAGCTCCGACTGCCAGTCGGTGATATGCGACCACTGCTTGTCCTCGAAGAATCGGCGCGGCGGCTGATACAGGGTGTTCGCGTAGTTCAGCGACCCGCCCCCGACGCCCGCCCCGGCCATGACCAGGACGTCGGGGAGGAGGTGGATCCGTTGCACGCCGTAGCAGCCCAGCCAGGGTGCCCACAGGTAGCGCCGCAGCCGCCAGCTCGTCTCGGGCAGCTCGTCGTCGGCGAAGCGCCTGCCCGCTTCGAGAACGCCGACCCGGTACCCCTTCTCGGTGAGCCTGAGCGCCGCGACGCTGCCGCCGAAACCGGAGCCGACCACGATCACGTCGTAGTGCGTCACGCGACGGTCTCCTTCGCGGCCCTGCGTCGTGAGACGTAGTTCTCCTGGTCGAAACGCTGCAGCTGGGAGCGGAACTTCCAGGTGAAGGTCGGCCACTGGACGGAGTTCCGCCCCTCGGAGTCGTAGTACCAGCTCGAGCAGCCGCCCTTGTTCCAGACGGTGGTCTGCAGTTCGGACTGGATGCGGGTGTTGTACCGACGCAGCGCCTCCTCGGTGACATCGAAGGCGGCGATCCCGCTGTGGTGCATCACCTTCAACGCGTCGGCGATGTACGCGGACTGCGATTCGAGCATGTAGACGATGGAGCTGTGCCCGAGGTTGGTGTTGGGACCGTACATCAGGAACAGGTTGGGGAAACCGGCCACGGTGGTCCCCTTGTACGCACTCGGGCTCCCGTCCCAGTGCTCGGCGAGGGTCCGGCCGTTCGCCCCGCGCAACGCGTGCGCCACAGGCGGTTCCGTCGGCGTGAAGCCCGTCGCGAAGATGATGGTGTCGACCTTGTGCACGCCCCCCACCGCGTCGACGACGCCGTCCGGCGTGACCCCGGCGAGTCCCGCGTCGACGAGCGTGACGTCGGGACGGTCGAGGGTCCGGAGCCAATCGTTCGACAGCAGCATCCGCTTGCAGCCGATCGTGAAGTTCGGCGTGAGCTTCCGGCGCAGTTCGGGATCCCGCACCTGCCGGCGCAGGTGCACCTTGGCCACCATTTCGAATATCGGCAGCAGCCCGGTGGCGTGCGCGAGCACACCACCCAGGGCTTCGCGGAAGCTGTACACGGACCCACGGACGGCCTTCTGCACCAACGGCAGTCGCCGGTAGAGGCCCTTCTCGGAGCCGGACAGTTCGCGGTCGAGGCGCGGGATCACCCAGGCGGGCGTGCGCTGGAACACGGTGAGATGCTCGGCCACGGGGGCGATCTCCGGCACGAACTGCACCGCGGACGCACCCGTGCCGATGACGGCCACACGCTCACCGGTGAGGTCGTGGTCGTGGTTCCACGTGGCCGAATGGAACGTGGTGCCGCCGAACGTCTCCAACCCGGGCATGTCCGGGACGCTGGGCGTCGACAGCGCACCGGTCGCGGCCACCACGACGTCCGCCGTCAACGCTCCGCGACTCGTCCGGACGGTCCACACGGCCGCGTCGTCGTCCCAGTGCGCTTCCTGCAGTTCGCAATCGGTCACCACCCGGGACTGCACCCCGGTGTCGGCCGCGACCTTCTTCAGGTAACGGTGGATCTCGGGTTGGCGGGCGAACGTGTGACTCCAGTCGGCGCTCGGCGCGAACGAATACGAGTACAGCGACGTCGGGACGTCGCACGCACACCCCGGGTACGTGTTGTCTCGCCACGTGCCGCCGACGTCGTCGCCGCGCTCGATGATCAGGACGTCGGCCTGCGGCTGCGACTGCAGGATGCGCGCCGCCAGTCCCATCCCCGCGAAACCTGCCCCCACGATGAGGGTGTGTACGTGCTGCGGAAGATTCACGACTTCTCCACCTTCGATTCCCACACGGGCAACAGCCGCGCGCGTAGTGACTGTTCGGCCTCGGGGGTGCGGAACAGTGCCGACACCGCCAGACCGCGAACCAATTCGATACTGAGCTCGATGGCGTCGGCGTCGAACCGATCGCCGAACACCTCCACCGACCCGCGGCGCAGAGCGTCGTTGACCTTCCGCTCGAGGGGAACCGTCGCCTCGTACAGCGCCGGGTCGGTACGGGCGGCCACCCACAACTCGAGGGCCGCGTAGAACAGCGGGCCGGAGAAGGCGTCGGCGAGCACCTCGACGCCGCGGCCGGCATCCACTTCGGCGGCGAGGATCTCCTCCATCCGCTTGTCCACGAGATGTTCCACGGCAGCCACCACCAGCGACTCCTTGGTCGGGAAATGGTGCAGCTGCGCGCCGCGCGACACCCCCGCCCGCCGCGCGATTCCCTGTGTGGTGGTGCGGGCGTATCCGAGCTCGACCAGGGAGTCGACGGCCGCGTCGAGCAGCTTCGTGCGCATCGCCGCGGTCCGCTCGGCCTGCGTGCGGGTCGGTTTGACCACTTCTGTGTCAGGTGTCACACCCAGCACTGTAGGCGGAAAAAAGAAAACAGTCCAGACTGCTTTTAAGTTTGCGCTCCGCGCCTGTGAGTACTTATTAACCGCCGGACGTTAATAAGTACTCACGGGCCTAGGGCACCAGGCGGTACCGCAGCATCATGTCGTGGTCCTCGTGGTCGAGCATGTGGCAGTGCCACACGTAACCCTGCAGGGGATGCGACCCCTGCTCCATGTGTCCGCCGGAGTGATCCATCGTGTGCGCGGACATCCCGAACGTGGCGTCCGGGTCGAAGCCGAGTTCGTCCGCCGTCGGGAACCGGACGATGATCCGGGTGATCGAGTTCGCGTCCGCGATCACGGTGTCCTTGAACCCAGACTCCCACACCTGCGGCGCCAGGTTCGGCCCGAGAACGAACGGGTCCGCCGACGGCGTCCACCGCACCCCGACCGCGGGCACCGGAACAGCCTGCATCAACGCGTTCGTGTCGATGGCCTGCCGTCCGATCACCCGGAACGACACGAGATGCAGGTGGATCGGATGCGGTTCGGGCGTGACGTTGACGATGTTCCACTGCTCGACGGTGCCCTGCCGGGGCATCTCGATGTCGTCGGTGGTGTAGCGCAGGTTGTTCAGCGACATCAGCGGAGACGGCTGACCCAGACCCTGCGCGAGCTGCATCACCGACACGTTGCGCACCACCGACGGCTGCGGGACGGGCGGGAGGACGGCGAGACCACGGCTTCCGCCCCGCAGAGTCTCCGGCACGCCACCGGTGAACCCGGCGGCGGTCCCGACCCGGAACCGGCAGAACCGCGGCATGATCTGCACCCCGCGCTGCGCGACCTGCGCGGGTATCGGCTCGTCGTTACGCAGTTCCACGGTCGTGCCGGGTGCGAGGGTCCCGAAGTCGACGAGGAGGTCCACCCGCTCGCCGGGTCCGAGCCGGACGTGGTCGGTGGCGACCGGCGCGTCGAGCAGCCCGCTCTCGGCGCCGATCACCCAGAACCTCATCCGGTTCTCGAAGAACAGATTCCACACGCTGAATGATGCGGCGTTCACCATCCGCAGGCGGTACAGGCCCCGCGCCACCGACATCTCCGGCCACACCTTGCCGTTCACCACCCCCACGTCACCGGGTGTGGCGGCCTCCCAGCTGCCCTGCGGATTCAGCGGGTTGGAGCGGACACTCTGCCGTCCGTCATCGGTGAAGTTCTTGTCCTGCAACACCAACGGTAGTTCGAATTCGCCCGAGGGCAGACCGAGCGGGTTGCCGCTCAGACCGGTGTCGTGCTCGTCGCGCAGCAGGTACATGCCCGCCAGCCCGGCGTAGATGTTGAGCCGAGTGACGCCCATCGCGTGGTCGTGATACCAGAGCGTGCAGGCCTCCTGCCGATTCGGGAACTCGTGCACCATCCCCTGCCCGGGCCGCATCGTGTCCTCGGGATGTCCGTCGAACTCGGGGGGCGTCCGACCGCCGTGCAGGTGCAGCGACGTCGGCACCTGGGTACGGTCCTGCTCGCTCACGCCGTGGATCCGCGTGTCGACGTCGGCGGCGAGGGGGTTGCTCGCGATGTCGTTGCGGTAGGTCAGCGAGGTCCGTTCGCCGACGTGCGCCTCGATCGTCGGGCCCAGGTAGTCCATGCCGCCATAACCGAGGGCCGGGGACGCCGGCAGATCGGGGTGGAACACGTGCGTCGTGCTGCTCGCGTGCACCTCGACGGCGCTCCCACCCACCATCGGCAACGGCGGCAACTGTTCCCGGAACGGCTGGAGCGGCGGCGACGAGAAGACGAACGGCCGCAGCGGATCGATCCCGAACGGGTAGGCGCTCGCCGACCCCACCCCGACGGCACCGAGCCCGGCCGTCAGCGCCAGTCCACGAACGAACGACCTACGCGGAATCCGTCCATCCATTCGGAGGAGCCCCCTGCACGGTGAGAACAGCATTGCGAATCGAGTAGCCGACGGTACCGCAACCGTTGCCCCTCTCACCGGGTTTACGGGGCGTCCCTTCGCGCGGCGGCCGTCGTCGTGCCAGTCTGGCCCCATGACCGGTGCAGCTCCGAAGAACATGGCGTGGATCCCCGGGGGCACCTTCTGGATGGGTTCGGAGGACTTCTACCCCGAGGAACGCCCCGTCCACCAGGTGACCGTCGACGGATTCTGGATGGACTCGCACCAGGTCACCGTGGCCGAGTTCCGGCGATTCGTGAAGGACACCGGTCACGTCACGACCGCCGAGATCGCCCCCGACCCAGCGCAGTACCCGGGCGCGGGTCCGGCTCTGCTCGTGCCCGGTTCGCTCGTGTTCACCCCGACACCGGGACCCGTCCCGCTCGACGACTACACCCGCTGGTGGTCGTTCACACCGGGAGCGGATTGGCGGCACCCGGAGGGTCAGGGCAGCAACGTCGGCGGACGCGAACGCCATCCCGTCACGCACGTGTCGTGGTTCGACGCCCGCGCATACGCGGAGTGGGCGGGCAAGGACCTGCCGACCGAGGCCGAATGGGAGTTCGCGGCCCGTGGCGGGCTGGACCGGAAGCCGTTCGTGTGGGGCGAGGAGCACGAGCCGGGCGGCAGGCCCGGCGGGAACGTCTGGCAGGGACGGTTCCCCTGGGAGAACCTCCTCGAGGACGGGTTCGCCGGGACGTCGCCGGTCGGCCATTTCCGGCCCAACGGTTACGAACTCAGCGACATGGCCGGCAACGTGTGGGAATGGACCACCGACTACTTCACGGCGGATCACTCCGAGAGCGGGAAGAATGTCGCTCCCACCAGTTCCTGCTGCATTCCCACCAACCCGCGAGTCGAGACGGCACGAGTCGAGAACCCCGACGAGCCCTACGCACGCCGCGTGATCAAGGGCGGCTCGCACCTCTGCGCGCCGAACTACTGCCTCCGCTACCGACCCTCCGCCCGGCAGGGTGACACCGAGGAGACGTCGACGTGCCACATCGGGTTCCGGTGCATCATCCGACCGTGACAGGCGTTCTCACCTGACGCGGATGATGACAAGCGGACCCGATCGGTGTTCGCTCGAGGTGTGCGGTCGACGAAACTGTCTGTGGCGCTGGCCAGGGAAGCTCTGGCCGCGCGCACCGAAACGGCCAACGGCTGGTTGCAGGGCACACCTCCCGGCCGCACGGTTCGCCGTGTCATCGACGGGCTGATCGCGATCGAACTCGTCGACCGGTCGATGACGCTCGCCGCCAGGATCTTCACGTCGGTGCTCCCCGTGATGATTGCAACTTCGACGCTGAGCAGTTGGAACGTGACCGCCCGCACCATCAAGACCCAGTTCGGCTTCGACCCCGCAGAGTTGTCGTCCACGTCCGGCGCCGTGGACACCACCACCCCATCCTTCGCTGCGTTCGGTGTGGTGGGTCTGCTGATGATCGCGATCAGCGGCACGTCGTTCGCCCGGGCCCTCGCCCGCATCTACGGAAAGATCTGGAACGTCCCGTCGATCAACCTCCGAGACGCCTGGCGGTGGCTCGTCGTCCTGTTCGCCGTTGCGCTGTCGGGGACGGCGATCGGCCTGGCCAGCGAACTCACGAACGTCCGGTTCATCGGTCCACCTCTCGCAGTCGCCGGGGAGTTCGCGGTGTGGATGGCCGTGTGGACCCTCAGCCCGTACCTGTTGACGATGGGCACCCTCAAGGGTCGCGTGCTCTGGGCGACAGGGGCGCTGACGGCCGCCGCGCTCACCGCTCTCCACGTCGGCGGACGTCTCGTCCTGCCCCGGATCACCGCCGCCGCGCAACACCAGTTCGGGCCGCTCGGCCTGGTGTTCACCGCGATCAGCTGGCTGTTCGTCCTGTCCGTCGTGATCGTGGGGTCCGCGGTGATCGTCAAGGCGGTCGCGCTCGACGAGGGCTACGTCGGGCGCTACCTCCGCGGACCGGACGCGGTCGCATCAGAACAAGCCGCCGAATCCCTTGCCCAGGACGACGGCCCCCATCACGAGTAGCAGCACGCTCATCACCGCGGCGTTGTTGGCCTGGAGCCAAACCTTGAGACTGTCGAGGGTCCCGCGCATCTTGCCGGCTGCGACGGCGTAGGCGATGACCGGGACGAGCACGGTCGATCCGGCCAGCACCGTGTACACGATCAGCGCCACCACCTGCTCGCCGCCGCTGACCCCGGCCGTGCCGATCCCGACGCCCGCGGACACGCACAGCAGCAGGTTCTTGGGATTGATTGCCGCCAGCGCAAATCCGAGGCCCGTGGATTTCACGAAGTTCAGGTCGTCGATGGCCTGCATCCACTTCGGCGGCTCGGCGTTGGCATCGCGGCTTCTCCACTGCCGTCCCGCGAGCAGGAGCAGCAGCACACCGAGAACCACCTTCACCCACGATGCCGTCGCCGACGGACCCTCGGAGTCGGACGTGTCGATGCTGCCGGCGAGGAGCATGAAGATGCCCGTCGCGACGAGGATTCCCAGGATCCAGCCGACACCGAAGCCCGCGCTCGCACCGCCCGCACGCTTCGACAGCAGCATCAGGATGACGGCGATGATCGGTATCGGCGAGATCGCGACACCCACGGCGAGCGGTAACAGTTCTCCGATGACTGAGCCCATGTCCGAACCGTAGGGTCGGGGCGCCGTTTCCGCCTCGCACGTGCCGGGTGAACCCAGGTGAGTGGCAAAGCGTGCTCGGGGACGCTTTGCCACTCACCTGGGGGACAGCACGCGCGCCGCGAACGCGAGGGACTCCGGCATGGAGGCCATCAGTGATTCGCGGTGATCCTCGGCGGCAAGTTGCTGGTATTCGACGTTCACCCCGTGCTGCTGCATCTCGGCGAGCTGCGCCCACGTCAACGGAATCGGCACCGACGTGTCGGACAGACTGTGCACCACCCGCAAGGGGCGGTCGAAGCCGTCGACGGGCACCTGCTGCATCTCCCGGAACAGCGCCCGGAACTGCTCGTTCCACAGGGGCGCCGCGAACAGGTCACCGACCGAAGTGGGATGGGCGAGCAGGTACCGGCCGAGTTCCCGGCTGCACGTCACCTTCGCCAGCTCCATCAATTCGATTCCCTTCGGCGACAGATACCGCCGAATGCCGACCTCTGGGCGCTGGTCGTCGATGCCGGCCAGGGTCAGCAACGCGTAGTTCACGATTCCGGATGTCGGCAGAGCCGGAATCGCGGGACCCGCGGCCGGGAAGAGCTGTTCGAGGTGCGTCGGCGCGGCCACGGCGACGGCGCCGCGAAAGTCGAGCGCCGGTGCCCGGGTGGTGGCCTCGCGGGCGGCGAAGTAGGTCGCGTGCCCGCCCTGCGACAGTCCCGTGACGATCCACCGGTCGCTGAGCACGTCGCCGTAGATGTCGTGTGCGGCCAGGACGATGTCGACGGCGTTCGCGGCGGCCGCAGGGCCGTCGAGGTAGGCATTGACACCGGGCGTGCCGATTCCCGCGTAATCCGTTGCCGCGACGGCATATCCGGCGGCGAGCCACTGTTCGATCGCGGGCAGTTCGACGTAGTTGAACCCGGCGACGGACGGTGCGCACTGGTCGGCGACCCCGACCGTGCCGTGTGCGTAGGACACCACCGGCCAGCCGCCGTCGGGTGGATCGCCACGGGGAAGGAAGATCGATCCGGTCGACTCACCGGTCGCGGTCGCGGTGCGCAGCGTCGAATAGCGAACCCGGACGCTGTCGCCTGCCTGCGCGGGGACTGCGGCGGGTGGAAGTTCGTCCTGTGACAGCAGGATCCTCGGCTGCGCGGACGCCTCGCTCGCACCGGTGAGCAGCAACAGAACCGCCGCAACCGCAGCCCCGACCACCCACATCGGCCCAGTATTCACCCGCACAAACACACGTGAGTGGCAAAGCGTGCGGAAGCACACCTTGCCACTCACGTGGGAGGGAAGATCAGACCAGCAGTTCGGCGATCTGAATGGTGTTGAGGGCGGCACCCTTACGCAGGTTGTCGCCGGACACGAACAGCGCCAGACCGCGCCCCTCGGGGACACCCGGATCCTGACGGATGCGCCCGACCAGCGACGGGTCGCTGCCCGCTGCCTGGAGCGGGGTGGGGACGTCCACGAGCTGCACACCGGGAGCCTTCGACAGGAGCTCCTTCGCACGCTCCACCGACAGCGGACGCTCGAATTCGGCGTTGATCGACAGCGAGTGGCCCGTGATCACGGGGACGCGGACGCACGTGCCCGACACCAGCAGGTCGGGCAGGCCAAGGATCTTGCGGCTCTCGTTGCGGAGCTTCTGGTCCTCGTCCGTCTCACCGCTGCCATCGTCGACGATCGAGCCGGCCAGCGGCAGGACGTTGAACGCGATGGGTGCGACGTACTTGTTCGGGGCCGGGAAGTCGACGGCGCTGCCGTCGTGCACCAGCTTCTCCGCGTCGTCGATGACGGCGCGGGCCTGGCCCACCAGCTCCTCGACACCGGCGATGCCACTGCCCGACACCGCCTGGTAGCTCGACACGATGAGACGCTGCAGACCGGCCTCGTCGTGCAGAACCTTCAGCACCGGCATCGCGGCCATCGTGGTGCAGTTCGGGTTGGCGATGATGCCCTTCGGCGGGTTCTTCGCCTGCTCCGGGTTGACCTCACTGACGACCAGCGGGACGTCGGGGTCCTTGCGGAACGCGGACGAGTTGTCGACGACCGTGGCGCCTGCCGCCGCGAACCGCGGGGCCTGCTCACGAGAGAGCGTCGCACCGGCCGAGAACAGGGCGATGTCGATGCCCTTCAGGTCCTCGTCGGACGTCGCGGACGCGTCCTCGACGACGATCTCCTCGCCGCGGAACGGCAGCTTCTTGCCCGCCGACCGCGCGGAGGCGAAGAACCGCACCTTGTCTGCGGGGAAGTTTCGTTCCTCGAGGAGGGTGCGCATGACGATGCCGACCTGTCCGGTCGCACCAACGACAGCGATGGTGGTCATGGTTACCGTCCCGTTCCTGCGTGCACGACGGCTTCTTCGTCGCCGCCGAGCTCGAATGCATCGTGGATCGACTTCACTGCCTTGTCCAGTTCGGTGTCCTTCACGAGCACCGAGATGCGGATCTCCGACGTGGAGATGAGGTCGATGTTGACACCGGCCTTCGCGAGAGCCTCACAGAACGTGGCCGTGACGCCCGGGTGGCTCTTCATACCCGCTCCGACGAGGGACACCTTGCCGATGTGGTCGTCGAACAGGACCTGCGTGAAGCCGATCGCGCCCTGCAGCTTGGTCAACTTCTCGACGGCGTGCGGGCCGTCGGCGGTCGGCAGGGTGAACGTGATGTCGGTCTTGCCGGTCTCGATCTTGGAGACATTCTGCAACACCATGTCGATGTTGATCTCCGCATCGGCCACCGCGCGGAAGACCTGCGCGGCGTAACCCGGGGTGTCGGGCAGCCCGACGACGGTGATCTTGGACTCGCCGCGATCGTGCGCGACTCCGGTGATGATTGCCTCTTCCACGGGGATGTCCTCCATCGATCCGGACACGATGGTGCCCGGCTTGGTCGTGTATGACGAACGGACGTGCACAGGCACGTTGTATCGGCGGGCGTACTCGACGCAGCGGAGCATGAGCACCTTCGCGCCGCACGCCGCGAGCTCGAGCATCTCCTCGAACGACACGGTCTCGAGACGCTGCGCGTCGGGAACGATGCGCGGGTCGGCAGTGAAGATGCCGTCGACGTCGGTGTAGATCTCGCAGACGTCGGCGTCGAGGGCCGCTGCGAGGGCCACCGCGGTGGTGTCCGAACCGCCGCGTCCGAGGGTCGTCACGTCCTTGCTGTCCTGGCTGACGCCCTGGAACCCGGCGACGAGGACGATCGAGCCCTCGTCGAGCGCATCCCGGACGCGGCCCGGCGTGACGTCGATGATCTTGGCGTTGCCGTGAGCACCGGTGGTGATGACGCCCGCCTGCGAGCCCGTAAACGAACGGGCCTCCGCACCGAGCGAGTGAATTGCCATCGCGACGAGAGAATTGGAGATGCGCTCACCGGAGGTCAGCAGCATGTCCATTTCGCGGGCGGGTGGGGCTGGGCACACCTGCTGAGCCAGATCGAGCAGCTCATCGGTGGTGTCCCCCATCGCTGAAACCACGACGACGACATCGTTGCCGGCCTTCTTGGTCTCGACGATCCGTTCAGCCACTCGTCGGATTCTCTCGGCGGTTGCCACCGAGGATCCGCCGTACTTCTGGACGACGAGAGCCACGCGTTTCTACCTCCAGGTCGATGAATCTGTACTGGTCCAGCTGTCGAGCTTACCGGCGGAGTCCAATCTGATCCCGGGTGAGTCCGGTCGGACGCCTATCCGAACGCCGTGTTCGCGGCGTCCGCGACCCTCGCCACGGCCGCGCAGTTCGGCCCGTGAACAGTGACGACTGCACCCGCGTGACCGAGCCTGCGGGTGAACTCGTCGACGCCCGCTCCGGGCCGTGTGATGTCGATCGGCTCGCCCATCGGGCTCGTCCACCGGCATCGGTCGCCGATCGTCTCCGGCTCGGCCGGAACGGATGGTCGGTTTTCCTTGACCGGCGACAGTGTGAACGACACGGTCACCTCACTCCCGGGCACCCGATTCGGGTTCGGAAACAGGACGCAGTCGAACGGGGTGGGCGGCGATTCCGGACCGACGACGCGCCCGCCCGCCGTGGTCCCCAGCAGGTCGAGCACTTCGCACGGGTCGTGGACCGCGAGCGCCACCTGAGGCGCCGACGAGACATCGCGAGCGGGCAGTCCCGACCGCATCCTGTCGATCGCCGAGCCGAGCACCGCGTCGGCGAGCGGGCAGGCGTCCTGGCCGGCGACGGTTCCGGCGCGGACGGTCGCCAACTGCCGTTCCACCTCTTCCCGGCCGGTTCCGAGGTTCAGCCGGAAAACGCGCTCGCACGTCCCGCGGGTCAGGTCGGCGCCCGCACCGCGATAGACGGTCACCCCGTCGACCGTGTCCGGCCGGGTCAGCGCCGCGTCGGGCAGCATCGACGGCAGCAGGGACAACTCCACGTAGGTGGTCGCGCCGCCGGGCCGGGCCATCAGTGCCGAACACACCGGCAGTTGGACGGCGGACCCGTACTGCTGGACTGTCCCGGCGCCCCGCACCACAGCCTCGTCGAGAAGCCCGCACGGATCGGCGTTGCGGAGCGCGTCCTCGACGTGGATGTGCCGTTGCTGTCCTGGGCTCAGTTCCTGCAGCGGAGAAGCCCCCGCAGTCCCCGACACACTGTGCGCGCACCCGGATGTGATCACGGCGCACAGGAGCGCCGCGGCAACTTTCTTCACTCGATCCCCCTCGAATCGGCACGAACACTACCGCCGATTCGGGATCATCGGAGAGAGGAAGGGACGCCGTGAACTGAGCAGCCGAGTTCCCCCGGTCCAGATCGGATCGCGACCGATTCTGTGCGCACTGCGCCGCCGCCCGCCGTTGCGGCTGGGACTCGTCCAGGTCGGCTATCTGTTCGCCGGTTTCCTCCTCGGCCTCGCGCTCCCCACCCCCGACATCGGTCCGCGGACGAGCGGCACCAGCGTGGCCGCCCTGCTGTTCACGCTCGCCGGCGCCGTCATCACGCTGGCGAGCGTGGTGTTCTCGCGCCCTGCTCCTTCCCGACTGGGACAACTACGTGTCGGCGGCGTTCGGCGCTGGAACGACGCAGCGCCTGGATCCGCGCCCACTGCGACGTGCCGCCGACGTTCAGGTCGTGACCGGTGGTGTCTTGTCGGGCAGCGACGTTCTACGACCGTCACCAGAACTGACGCGCGCCCCGGGCCGAAGCTCATCACGCTCTCAGATCAGGGCGAGCAGTCCCCGTAGCGCGAACAGCGTGCCGAAGCCGAAGAACACCGCGACCCCGAGCGCCCGATTGTGACGGACCATCCAGGTCTTGGCGGCGCTCAGACCCTTCCGGGCACGATCACCCAGGACTGTGTAGATCCCGATCGGGACGAGGAAGTCGAGCATTGCCGCGACGAGCAGCAGAGCGGTCCCGACGAGCGCACCCCCGATCCCGACGTGCGAACTGGAGATGATGGTCATCCCGGACAGCAGGATGAACACGTTGGGGTTGATCGTGGCGAGGGCGAGTCCGGCCACGAAGCCCGTACGAGGTGTGGCCGATTCGAGTGCGGTCATCCATTTCGGTGTCTCGCCCGCCGCCTTCGGTTTCTGCGCGAGCATGACGACGCCGACGAGGAGGAACAGCACACCGACGATCAGTCCCACCCAATTGCTCACCGTCTTCGACGTCGCCGACGGATCACCCGCCCCGCCGAGAAGAGCCGCGACGGCGATCTGCGAATAGACGAGCAGGAACGCCGAGCCGAACGAGACAGCATTCCGCACCGCGTTCGCCGACTCGAGCAGCAGCACACATCCGACTACGGCGGCGGGCGTGATGACAAGACCGATCATCTCGGGAACGAGCAGCCAGATCAGATCGCTCACCTGCGCCCCCTGATCAATTAATCTTCACGAAGGGCGGGATCTCGAATGTTCCGTCGAACGCCGCCGGCTTCGGGCTGTACATCCGCAGCAGCGGCCGGAACCCGACTGCCGGTGTCGGCAACCAGTTGGCGCGGGCCACCGGATCGGTCGGTGCGGCGGCGCTGAGCGTGATGGTCAGCGAACCGTCGTCCGCGAACACCAGTCCCGGCGTGCGGTCACCGATCGAGTAGCGGCCGATGGGATTGTCGACGAGGTAGAACTCCGGAAGGTCGTACATGGTGATCGACCAGAACGCGTCGACCGGCGGGGTCGGCGCGAACGTGAGCGTGTAGTCGTGTTCTCCGGACAGGTCGTTGCCTTCGCTGTCGTGGTAGATCGGCGCGTACGCGGCCTCGTAGCCGTGGTTTCCCCACAGTCCCGCCATCGCGGCGCCGGCCCGCAGTCCCAGCGCCTTCGAGCGGTCCTCGATCCGCCACTCGGGTGAGTCGAGGGTGCCGATCTCGAAGAAGTCGTCGTTGTAGTCGAACGCGTGGTACATCAACTGCCAGCCGTTGACCACCGCTCCGCCTGCCCCCGATTTCAGTGCGGTGACGAGCGATTGATGCCCGGCCGCGGCTCCGGCCGTGAGCACGGACGCGAGGTCCGGCGGCGCCTCGAGGTCCGGCGGCGCCTCGAGGTACGGCGACGGCCCGGTCTCGAGCAACCCGAGCGGCGCGAACGCCTGCTGCGCGACGAGGTCCTGTGCGGCGGGCGGGTACGCCTGCGAGTACACCCGCAGCTTCTCCCAGAACTGCAGTTCCTCGGGGACGTTCGGGTCGGGTACCGGCGGGCCCTCTGCCGGTTCCTGGTCGCCGACAGGTTCCAACGTGAGGGCAGATTGCAATCTCTTCACCCGCTGCAGGTCGGCCTCGCCGTCGCAGGCCCAGCGTCCGACGATGGTGCCCACCGCGGTGGGGAACGCGATCTGCGTCGCGCCGTCGGGGACCTCACCGGACCACCCGGGGCCGGTCAGCAGAAAACGGCCGGCCGCCGTTCCCGTCGCGCGTTTGCCGACGTACGCGAAGTTGTCGGTCCACGCATCGACGAACTGCAGCACGTAGTACGCCCCACCGGCGTCCGGGACTCGCAGCAACTGCGGTCCGTGGCCGAGGTCGATTTGGGCGATCGAGTAGATGGTGTCGTTGTTGACCGAGACGAACGTGTCCTGCGGCCCGGCGAGCGTGCGGGCGTGGCTGAACGTGTTGAAGGGTCCCGCGTCGAGGCTCCCCATCCCCTCCGACACGAAGCGGTTCACCTGTTCGAGGTCGAACACCAGCGGGAAACCATACACCCACGCCTTCGCGGCGAGTTCCTGCAATCCTGCGCTCACGACTGTCTCCTGTCCCGCGGTCTCCGATCCATGCGACCACGGCGAGGCGGGTCACGGCTTCACCCGGCGAGTGTGAGCATCGGCGGCTCCGCCGCCCGTGCGTGGTCTGCGAGTCCAGCGACTCGTCAACCACTCACGGGCGCGCAGCGCCACCCTCGAGAGCCTCTCGCACGGTCGGGTAGAGGCCGACGGGGGTCGCGTCCGAACCCGAGTGTCGGATCGTGTCCCGGAACTGCCCGATGTCCCGCGCCACCCGTAGCTCGATTCCCCGGCGCGCGAGCACATCCCGCAACTGCGCGAGCATCTGCGCGGCACTGACGTCGACGAAGGGCGACGTCTCGGCGTCGAGAACCACCACTCGTGTGTCGTCGGCGCACAGGTCCTCGATGCGGTCCTTGACGTGATCGGCGTTCGCGAAGAACAGTCCCGCCTCGACGCGCACCACGACCACGTGCGGTGTGGTCGGGAGGTCGGGGTGACGCTCGGCGTCCACCCACAGCGACCCTTCCTTCGCGAGCGTCGCGACGTGGGGACGCGACGCCCGGTAGAGCAGCAGCAGCATGGACACGCCGATGCCGATGACGAGTCCCGGCAGGGTGTCGAACAGGAGCACGCCCACCATTGCGGCGAGGGCGGCCGCGAAATCGGCGCGCGCGGCATATCCGTAGATGCTGCCGAGCCTTTCGGTCCACACCCCGTAGAGCCGGCGCAGCGCGGAGATGTCGACGAGTTCGATGACGGCGGCGATGACCACCGCGGCAAGCGTCGCCTCGGGCAGCTTCTCGAACAGTCCGGTGAGGAACAGCAGGGTCACCACGGTGAGGACCGCGACGACGAGCCCGCTGACCTGCGATTTGGCGCCCGCCCCGCCGTTGACTGCCGTCTTGGAGAGGCTGCCGTTCACCACCATTCCCGAGCACAATCCGGAGCCGAGATTGGCGGTGCCGAGGCCGAGGAGCTCCCGGTTGGCGTCCACCTCGTAGCCCTCTTTCGCGGCATACGTCTTCGCGGCACCGAGCCCTTCCGCGAACCCGATGAGCAGCACGCCGACCGCAGGCCCGAGAAGGTCGACGTAGTCGTCGAACCCGACACCGCCCGGCAGTCCCACCGACGGCAGACCCGAGTCGATGTGCCCGACGATGTCGACACCTCGACCGTCCAAACCGAACACGGCGACCGCGGCGATACCGAGGAGGACGGCCAGCAGCGAGCCCGGTACGAGCGGCAGCCACCTCTTGAATCCGAGAACCACGACGAGACTGAGCACACCGACGACCAGTGTGCCCCAAGCGACGTCGCCGAGGTGGGTGATGACTCCCCAGGCCTGTTCGAAGAAGTTGCCGTGTTCCTTCTCCACTCCGAGGAGGGCAGGCACCTGCCCGATGATGATGGTCAGAGCCAGCCCGACGATGAAACCCTTCAGCACCGGCTCCGAGATGAACGACGCGATGAAGCCCAGTCGGAGGAGCCCCGCGAGCAGCCCGGCGACGCCGGTGGCAATCGCCAGCACGGCTGTCAGGGCCGCGTATTTGCCGCCGTCCGCCCCGGCGAGCGGCGCGACGATGGCAGCCGACAGGGCCGCCGTCGCCGACATCGGCCCGACCACCAGATGCCGGGAACTGCCGGCCGCCGCGTAGAGGACCAGGGCGGGTATCGCCGCGTACAGACCGACGACAGGGGGAACTCCCGCGATGGTCGCGTAGGCAAGGGCCTCCGGGACCAGCACGGCCCACACGGTCAGGCCCGCGATGACGTCGGGCCTGACCCATCCTTTCCGATACTCCTGCAGCGAGCCGAATACCGGCCAGGTGCCGGTCGCGGAGCTCACCACGTCGTCATCGTCCTAGTCCCTGGCGGTGTCCCAGGTGGTGACCGCCCAGATCACGACGACGTCGAGCGCGATGATCAGGATCGACCACAGCGGGTAGTAGGGCAGCCAGAGGAAGTTCGCGAGGATCGACAGCGCGGCGATGCAGACTGCCACGACACGGGCCCAGGTGGCGCCCGTCATGAGGCCGATCGCGCTGATGACCAGGATGACGCCCAGAAGGATGTGGATCCATCCCCACGCGGTGGTGTCGAACTGGTAGGTGTACTCGACGCCGATGACCAGCAGGTTGTCGGAGGCGACCGCGGCGATGCCCTGGAAGAAGGAGATCACGCCGACGGTCAGCAGCAATATCGCCGCTGCCAGCGACGTTCCTGCGGCAAAACCCTGTTTGACAGGGCTGGTGGTCCTGGACTCCGGAGTTGTCGTCATGTCCATGCCCTTCTCGAAAGGATGTACTCGAACAGTGGAATCGTGCGGCTTCTCGGGGCGTGTCGGCATCATCCGCGCCGGGTGATCCTCATCTGCAACGGATGATGTGTCGTCGTCGGCCGGGTGCGACAGTCGATTCGGGGCATCCCGGTTGGCCGATTGTTGCGAAGGGACACGCGATGACCGATCCGCAGGACGTATCCGGCGCGGCGCCGGATTCTCGGTGGTCGATGCCTCGGGGCCTGATCGTGATTCTCGGCCTGGCCGCGCTGGTCGTCACCGTCGCGGGGATCCAGGTGGCCGCGTCGATAGTCGGCCCGATCTTCCTCGCTCTCATGCTCACCGTCGCGGTTCACCCGCTGCCCGAATGGCTTCACCGGAAGGGTGTCCCGGCCTGGCTCGCGACGATCGCGGCGATCCTGGTCGTCAACAGCATCATTCTCGTCCTCGTGCTGTCGCTGGCCCTGTCGGTCGCCCAGCTCGCCACGCTTCTACCGGAGTACGCGGACGACTTCACCGCCCTCATCGACAGCGCCCAGAGTTTCCTGAACAGCAACGGTGTGAATTCCACCGACGCCCAGACCCTGCTCTCCCAGGTGGATTACAGCAAGGTGTTCGGTCTCGTGGAGGGGATCCTGCAGGCGATGCTGGGTGTCTTCTCGAATCTGCTGTTCGTCCTCGCCCTTCTGCTGTTCATGGCCGTCGACGGAAGCTCCTACGGTTCGCGGATGCGGATCGTCACTCAGATGCGCCCCGACATCGCCACCGCTCTCTCCGCCTTTTCCGTCGGCACCCGCAAGTACCTGATCGTGTCCACGGTCTTCGGACTGATCGTCGCCGTCATCGACACCGGGGCACTGTGGGCGCTGGGGATTCCGCTGCCGATCCTGTGGGGACTGCTGTCGTTCATCACCAACTACATCCCGAACGTCGGCTTCGTCCTCGGGCTCGTTCCGCCCGCCCTGCTCGCGCTGCTCCAGGGTGGTCCGGGACTGATGCTGACGGTCATCGTCGTGTACAGCGTCATCAACGTCATCATCCAGTCCGTGATCCAGCCGAAGTTCGTCGGTGACGCGGTGGGCCTGTCCGTGACGTTCACGTTCCTGTCGCTGGTGTTCTGGACGTGGATCCTCGGGCCCCTCGGCGCGATCCTGGCCATCCCGCTGACCCTGATGGCGAAGGCGCTGCTGATCGACATCGACCCGTCCACGCGGTGGGTGAACACGATCCTCAGCAGCGCTCCCCCTCCTCCTCCACCGGTCACTGCCCCTGCCCCACCGAGACACGAAAAGGAAGAATCATGACACCCGATTTCTCGGACACCACCGATTTCGAGGACGCCGACCGCGGTTTCGTCGATCGCCTCGACCCCTGCACCGTCACGGACGGGGACGGTCGCGTGGTGTGGGACATGCAGGAGTATTCGTTCCTGAACGGTGACTGTCCGGACACCGCCCACCCGAGCCTCTGGCGTCAGTCGCAACTGTGCGCGAAGGACGGTCTGTACGAGGTCACCGAGGGCATCTACCAGCTACGCGGTATCGACCTGTCCAACATGACGATCGTCGAGGGCGAGACGGGTGTCCTGGTCATCGACCCGCTGATTTCGCAGGACACCGCGGCCGCCGCGCTCGCGCTGTACCGGAAGAACCGTGGCGATCGGCCCGTCACCGGAGTGATCTACACGCACTCCCACATCGATCACTTCGGCGGTGTCGTCGGCGTACTCCCGGACGGTCGCGGCGACGTCCCGATCCTCGCCCCCGAGGGGTTCCTCGAACACGCGGTCTCCGAAAACATCTATGCCGGAACTGCAATGGGCCGGCGCGCCACCTACATGTACGGACCGCTGCTCCCCAAGGGTCCGCGCGGGCACCTCGGGGCGGGGCTCGGAACGAACACCTCGACGGGTCGGCCCGGACTGATCCCACCGACCGTCGACATCACCCACACCGGTCAGGAGGAGACCGTCGACGGTATCCGGATCATCTTCCAGGTGACGCCGGGAACCGAGGCCCCCGCCGAGATGAACTTCCTGTTCCCGGACCACCGGGCACTGTGCATGGCCGAGAACGCCACCCACAATCTGCACAATCTCCTCACGTTGCGGGGCGCGCTGGTCCGGAATCCCCGCGCCTGGTCGCGATATCTCGATCAGGCGATCGAGATGTTCGACGGCGACTACGACGTCGCGTTCGCCTCCCATCACTGGCCGACGTGGGGTCGCGACCGGGTGGTGACATTCCTGTCGCAGCAGCGCGACCTGTACCAGTACCTGCACGACCAGACGCTGCGAATGCTCAACGCGGGGATGACGGGAATCGAGATCGCCGAGGACTTCCCGCTGCCACCCGCGCTCGAAAGCGCCTGGCACGCACGCGGCTACTACGGATCCGTCAGCCACAACGTGAAGGCGATCTACCAGCGGTACATGGGCTGGTTCGACGGCAACCCGACGTCGCTGTGGCAGCATCCGCCCGAGAACGCGGCCACACGCTACGTCCAGTGCATGGGCGGCCAGGAACAGGTCCGGTCGAAGGCGACGCAATACCTCGAGCGAGGCGATCTGCGGTTCGCCGCCGAACTGCTCAAGCACGCCGTTTTCGCCGACCCCTCCGACGGTGCAGCCAAGGACCTACTGGCCCGCACGTATGAGCAACTCGGGTTCGGTGCCGAGAACGCGACGTGGCGTAACTTCTACCTCACCGGGGCCCTCGAACTGCGCGGCGGAATCACCGCACCGCCACTCAGCGACCTCGGCGCAGACATGCTGAGCGCCCTGACGATCGAGCAAATATTCGACTCCGTCGCCCTCCGAATCAACGGCCCACGAGCCTGGGACAAGTCCCTCGTCGCGGAGTGGCACTTCACCGAACCCGAAGCGCACTACCGGACCACGCTGTCCAACGGTGCGCTCATCCAGACGCTCGCGCCGAAGACCACGACGCAACCGGACGTCTCGCTGACCCTCACGAAGATGCAATTGCTCGGACTGTTCGCCGGCAAGGGACTGGAGGGCATCGACGTGACGGGCGACCCGTCGAAGCTGCTGGTCCTCACCGAACTGCTCGACGCACCGGACAACACGTTCCCGATCGTCACGCCGTAGGCACTCCGCGCCCGTGCGCCGTTTTGGTAGCTGGGACAACCAGAACGGCGCACGGGCGCCGCAGCCGGAAAATACGTTCACCCACACAAGACAACGCATTCTCGCTAAAATACTCCCACCGGCCGACGGCGTCGGGGATTGGCGTTTGTCGAAGATCGTTTCTCGGTGCAGCGAGAATTGGGGGTCGGCGTGACGGCAGCACCTCTCGGGGAATTTCATCTGAGTACTCGAATACCTTCGAGTGCAGGGGGTCGGACGGTTACCCGGACCCGCCTGCACACCATGCTCACCGAAGCACTCACCGACGACGCCCACCCATGCCCAGTGGCGCTCGTCTGCGCACCGGCCGGGTCGGGTAAGACGCGCGCCGTGGCCGACTGGGCACGGGAGGTGCTCGCCGCCGACGACGCTCCGACCATTGCCTGGCTCACGATCGAGGAGCGGCACAACGACCTCGACGTCGTCCACCGGGCGATCCTCCGCTCACTCACCGACACCGGAAATCCTCGCCTGCAGAAGACATGCGCCGGGCTCGATTCCGAGTCACCGGACCTCGGCGCGCACTTGTCGGCCGCGTTGCACGAACTCGGCGAAAACATCTGGATGGTCATCGACGACGCCCACCTCCTCCGCGACACCGACGTCCTCACCGACCTCGAGTCGTTCATGCGCTGGCAACCTCCGATGCTGCGGACAGTCATCATCGGGCGGTTCGAGCCGCCCCTCGCGCTGCAGCGACTTCGCCTGGACGGCAAGCTGTTCACGCTCACGGCAAAGGATCTCGCGTTCACGTCCGACGAGGCGGCCGAGATGCTCGACGAGCACGACGTCGTACTGAGTCCGGACGATCTCGACGCGCTGATGGATCGCACGGAGGGCTGGGCGGCCGGAATTCGCCTGGCGGGAATGTCTTTGGAAGGCCACCCGGACCCGAGCCGATTGATCGCCGAGTTCACGGGCGACCGCCGGGCCGTCGCCGACTATCTCATCGAGGAGGTCCTCGCCGGCCAGACCGACGAGATGCGCGAGTTCCTGCTGCGCACGTCCGTACCTGTCTCGTTCACAGTCGAACTCGCGGAGAAGCTCACCGGCTGCACGGATGCGCACGGCAACATCGACTGGCTCGAGCACCACAATTTCCTGATCAGCCGAATCACCGACAGCCCCACGCACTATCGCTACCACCCGCTTCTGCGGAGTTATCTGCGGGCGGAGATCAGCCGGATCGGACACGTCGAAGTCGAGCATCTCGAATTGACGGCCGCCCATTGGCACGACGAATTCGGGGACGGGCTGCTCGCACTCGAACACGCGGTGAACTCCGGTGATCACGACGAGATCGTGGCGCTGCTCGCCCGGACTTCGTTGGCCCTGATCGTCGGAGGTCATGGGGAGGCCGTCGACCGGCTTCTCACGCGAGCACCTCGCTCTTCGCAGGACCACCCGTCTGCGCGGCTCATCCGCGCCGCCGCGGCGCTCGCATCGGGCAACATCCCGGTGGCCACGTCCACCCTCGAACTTCTCGACCGCAGGCGGTCGGGGTTGCTGGTGGACGGCGCCGCCGAGTCCCGGTTACACCTGCTGCTCCGCGAATCGCTCCGGGTGCAGACCGCGATCGGCACCGGCGGCATCGAGACCGCCCTGAACCGGCTGCGCAGCGTGGGTGTCGGATCGAGCGGAGATCCCGACCTCGACGCGTTCGTCCTGCTCCAGGAAGGGCGCGCGCTGCTGTTCCTGGGGCGGAACGACGAGTCGGAGGTCGTGCTCGGGAAGTCGCTGGCTCACGCTCGACTCGGCGATGCGTCGCTGGGCGTCATGTACTGCCTCGGGACTCTCGGCGGCATCGCGATGTCGCGGGGGGACGTGGTGCGGGCATCCGCACTGGCGGACGAGGCACTCACGATCGGCCGGACGCATTCGGCAACGAGCGATCCGACATTCCAGTTGACGAAGCTCATCGACTCCTGGTGCCGCTACATCCGGATGGACCCCGATGCCGCCCGTCTCGCCGCCGAGTCCGCCGAGGCGCTCCGGCGCGCGAACACCGGGACGGCGAGTTTCGCCGACGGCGCCGCCACGCTGTTCGGTCTCGACGAGTCCGGACACCGGCACAGTTCGGTGACGACGCTGCACGCGGAGAGCCCCGTGTCGTCCTCGTTGCCGGTACCACCCGGGATCCGGGCGGTGTTGCTGCCCGCCATCCAGTACGCGTATCTGTCCGCCGGTGAGACCGGGTGGGCGCACGAGCTGGCGACCGAGACGCATGCCCTCCTCGGACCCACCGGCGACACAGCGCTCGTCGAGGCGATCGTCCATCTGCACCTTCATCGCCTCGACCTGGCCCGTAAGACACTCCAACCCGTCCTGGACGGTGAACTGGAGTGCGCGGCGGGAACCAACCTGATCGCGGTGTGGCTCGTGGACGCATCGATCGCGCTTGCCCGCAAACATGATTCACGTGCCCACAGCGCGCTCACCGAGGCGTTGCGTCTCGCGGAGCCACAGTCGGTGTTGCGCCCGTTCCACGACTGCGGACCACAGATCCGAGAACTGCTCGTGCGGAGCACCGGCCGGTTCGGTGTCCTCGAACCCTTCGCGGAGAGGCTCCGGGCGTCGTTCCCGCGGTCGGAGAGCGCCGCGTCCGACATGTTGACTCCCCGCGAACTGGAACTCCTCGTGGAGCTTCCGTCGTGGCGGACCGCCGAGCAGATCGCGGCAGATCTGTGCGTGTCGGTGAACACCGTGAAGACCCATTTGCGCGGGATCTACCGCAAACTCGGCGTCACGTCCCGCCGCGACGCCATCGCCGCCGCGCAACACAACGGCTTGCTCTGAGCCGGTTCACCACTTGCGGGTGAGGCGCGTTGCCGTTCCGTCGGTCACCCTGAAATCTACGGCTGACCGAGTTCTGGAACGACGATGCGAATGAAGGAGCCCGCCGTGGTGCGTCCTGAATCGAACTGGCCCGGCAAGGTCAGGTACGCCTTCCTGATCAGCGGCGCCCTGTCCGATCGCGTGCTGGCCGCGTTCCCCGAGTTGGACGTCTCGGACGTCACGACCGGTGACACCACGCTCTACGGCCCGGTCGACAGCCCGACGGATCTCCGGGGCATGTTGGCGCGCTTCGACGCGCTGGGACTGACGGTCATCGAGATGCGGCGGCTACCGGACTGACCTGACGGCGGGGTTCAATGGTTGGAGGGTCCCGGGAGGCGGTGAAGCCGATGTGAGCGGCGAGTTCGAACCGGGAACGGTGTTTGCCGGCTATGTGATCGAACGGGTTCTGGGACGAGGCGGCATGGGCACCGTCTACCTCGCCCAGCATCCCAACCTGCCGCGCAAGATCGCCCTCAAGCTGCTCGACACGTCGTGGACGAACGACGACTACGTCCGGTCACGATTCGAGTCGGAAGCAGACCACGCCGCACATCTCGACCATCCCAACATCGTCACTGTCCACGACCGCGGACGCGAAGGCGGCAGATTGTGGATCGCGATGCAGTACGTTCCCGGCACCGACGCCAGGAAAGCGCTCGGATCCGGTGCGCTGGATGTCGAGCGCGCCGTGCACATCGTGAACGAGACGGGGAAGGCACTCGACCACGCCCACGAGGCCGGGATTCTGCACCGTGACGTGAAGCCGGCGAACATCCTGCTCGCGCCGGGCGACCCCGAACGGGTGCTGCTCACCGATTTCGGCACCGCCAAGGCACTGGACGAAACGCATCAGCTGACCCGCACCGGGATGTTGGTGGCGACCCTGCACTACGCCGCGCCCGAGCAGATCGAGGGCGAGAAACTCGACCATCGCGTCGACATCTACGCGTTGGGCTGCACCTTCTTCCACCTGCTCACCAACGAACCACCGTATCCCGGTAACACGGCGTCCTCGGTGATGCACGGGCATCTGAACGGACCGATCCCCCGGCCGAGCGTGGTGCGCCCCGGGCTGCCCGCCGGTTTCGATGCGGTCGTCGCGCGCGCCATGGCCAAGAACCGCGAGGGGCGCTACTCGACCTGTCGTGAGTTCAGCGATGCCGTCCGCGCGATCGAGTGGACCGAGCCCGGCTACGTGACCCGGCCTGCTGCCCTGGCCGACCCCGCCTCGACCACCCGCGCGAGTAGTCCGGACGTGACCCGTCCCGACACCGAGGCGGGGGCGGCGCCCACCAAACCGACGACGGTTGCGGGGCGGCGGACGCGCTGGTTGCTCGTCGTTCTGCTGGCGGGCGTCCTCGTTGCCGCCGCCGTCGCCTATGTCGCCTGGCCGGGCGAGGAGTCGACGAGCGCGCAGGTCGTGCTCCCGCTGACCGGTCTACAGGGTCCGGCCGGGCTCGCGGTCTCGGGCACCGGGGACCTGTACATCGCGGACAGCGCGGCCAAACAGGTCCTGAAAGTGAGCGCCGGGACGTACGAGCAGACAGTTCTTCCCTTCACCGGACTCGAGGTTCCGCAGGGAGTCGCGGTCGGTGCGTCCGGCGACGTGTACGTCTCCGATCTCGTGACCGACACCGTGACGATGCTGCACGGCAGCACCCAGGTACCGATGCCGTTCGGCGGCCTCGACCAGCCGTTCGGAATCGCACTCGGACCGGACGCCACGCTGTATGTCGCCGACACGCTGAACAATCGGGTGATGGCCCTGCACGACGTCACCGCGGCGCCCGTCGCGGTGCCGCTGACGGTGATCGGCCCGTTCGCCGTCGCCGTCAGTGAACACGGGGATCTCTACGTCGGCACGCCCAACAAGGTTCTCGCGTGGAACGCCGCCACCCACGCCCAGAGCTTTCTGCCGTTCACCGACCTCCAGAGCGTCGGTGGTGTCGCGGTCGACGACGAGGGAACCGTGTACGCCATCGATCAGAACCACAATCGCATTCTGCGGCTGGCCGCCGGTTCGGACGAGCAGCAGGTTCTCCCGTTCTCCGGGCTGGACCAGCCGGAGGGGATCGCCGTGTCGAGCCGAGGCGACGTGTACGTCGCGGACACCGACAACAGCCGAGTGGTCATGCTGCCTGCCGGAAGCTGACCGCTCGCGCTCAGGCCTGGCGCGCCAGATCGAATCCGAAGGATTCCGCGACGGCCTCGTCCACCCGGCCGTGGTGATTGGCGAGCAGCTCTTCGCGCTCGTTCGCGGAGAGCCCGCCCCAGATGCCGTACGGTTCACCGACACTGAGCGCGTGCTCCCGGCACTGTACTAGCACGGGGCATCCGCGGCAGATCATCTTGGCGCGGAAGTCCCGCATCTCGCGTGCCCGGCCACGTTCGCGGTCGGGGTGGAAGAACGTGGACGACTCGTAGCCGCGGCACGCGGCGTCCCTCTGCCAGTCCCACACCTCGGCGACCGGAATGGGAAGACTCAACCGATTGGACATTGCACTCCTCCAGATACTCGTGAGCCGTTGTGTGCGAGCCCGAGAACTCGTTCCCGGGCCAGATCGGCGGCGCCGACGATGCCGACGTTCGCGCCGAGTTCAGCCAGTCGCACCTCGGCGACCGGTCGGTGTCCGCGTCCGGTGAGACGGTTCTCGAACGCGGCGGCGGCGGGACCGCGCAGCAGTTCGCCCGCCTCGCAGACTCCCCCGCCGATGATGAACAGGTCGGGGTCGAAGAACGCCGCGATGTCCGCCATGCCGTGACCCAGCCAAGAACCGATCACCCGGAAACACTCGAGCGCGGCGGGGTCACCGTCCTGCGCCGCCGCGGTGATGTGCAGACCCGTGATGGCGTCCGCCCGTCCGCCGGCGCGGGCGAGAAGGTCGGCGGCGAAACCGGGCGACACGTTCGCGAGATCCTGCGCTTCGCGGACGAGTGCCCGCCCACTGGCGTAACGCTCCCAGCAGCCGTGGTTGCCGCAACCGCAGCGGCGGCCGTGCGGTTCGACGTTGAGATGCCCGAATTCCGCGGCCACACCGAACTTGCCGCGATGGAGGACGCCGTCGATGACGATGCCGCCGCCGATCCCGGTTCCCACGGTGAGCACGACGACGGTCTGCCCTGTCCGCCCGGCCCCGAAGCGTGCCTCGCCCCACGCCGCGGCGTTGGCGTCGTTCTCCACCACCGTCGGCAGTCCGCACGCCGCTTCGACCACCGCGCCCAGAGGCTCGTTACGCCAGGCCAGATTGGGGGCGAAGAGCACGGTGCTGAGGTCCGCGGCGACGAAGCCGGCCGCGCCGATGCCGACTGCCTGCACCGCGTGGGTATCCGCCAGCTCGCGGACGAGTTCGGCGATGACATTCTCGACACGGCGCGCATCGTGGGACGGGGTGTCACGACGCACCATCCGGTGGATGACTCCGTCGGTGTCGACCACGCCGGCTGCGATCTTCGTGCCACCCACGTCGATGCCAATTGTCAGAGCCATGTCTCGTGTCCTCTTCAAATCTCCGAGTGAGCGGTGTCACGCTGACACTAGAGGACCTTTAGCTCGTTATCAATACGTACTTTGGTTTTTCTGAGAACAAAGTGGTGGGTATGTCAGCCCCCGATCGGCCGCTTCGCGATCGGACGAACGGGACGCTCGTTCGATCTGACGCAACGAGCGTCCCGTTCGTCCGGAGTGGCAGTGGGGCGACGGCGACGCGGTGACGGAAACCCGCCGGCCGCCGCACGCCCGAGTGGACAAGCCCTGTGATCTGCGCCATAGTTCTCTCCCGTCGGCACAAGCCGACTCGCCCCTGACACTCGGATCGTCCGGCACGTTCCTGCCGGTGGAGGGATTCATTTCTCATGGCAACAATCACCTTTGACCGCGCGACCAGGCTCTTCCCGGGCTCGGACGTCCCGGCGGTCGATCAACTCGACCTGCACATCGAGGACGGCGAATTCCTCGTCCTCGTCGGCCCGTCCGGCTGCGGGAAATCCACGTCCCTGCGGATGCTCGCGGGACTCGAGGACGTCGACGGCGGCCAGATCCTGATCGGCGGCCGCGACGTCACGCACGCCGAACCCAAGGACCGCGACATCGCGATGGTCTTCCAGAACTACGCGCTCTACCCGCACATGACCGTCGCCGAGAACATGGGTTTCGCCCTCAAACTCGCCGGCAACGACAAAGCCGAGATCCGCAAGCGTGTGGGGGACGCCGCCGACATGCTCGACCTCGGCGCCTATCTCGACCGCAAACCCAAGGCCCTCTCCGGCGGCCAGCGGCAACGTGTGGCGATGGGCCGCGCCATCGTCCGGCAACCACAGGTGTTCCTGATGGACGAGCCGCTGTCGAACCTCGACGCGAAACTCCGTGTGCAGACCCGCACCCAGATCGCCCAGCTCCAGCGCCGCCTCGGCACCACCACCGTCTACGTCACCCACGACCAGGTCGAGGCCATGACGATGGGCGACCGGGTCGCCGTCCTCAAGGGCGGGGTGCTGCAGCAGTGCGCGTCCCCGCGCGAGCTCTACCGCCGGCCCGCGAACGTCTTCGTCGCCGGATTCATGGGTTCGCCGTCGATGAACCTGTTCACCGTGCCCGTCACCGACGGCGGGGTGCAGATCGGTGACCAGCTGGTTCCCGTCCCCCGCGAGGCCCTCACCGCGGCGGGCGGGCGTGAAGTGATCTTCGGGATCCGTCCCGAGCACGTCGAGATCGCCGACTCCGGCGGACTGAAACTCGAGATCGACGTCGTCGAGGAACTCGGCTCCGAGGCGTTCGTGTTCGGCCGCACCACCGTCAACGGCCGGACCGAGAACCTGGTCGCACGAGTCGACTGGCGCAACCCACCCGAGAAGGGCCAGGTCGTGCACGTCCGCGTCGACGAGGCCCACTCGCACATCTTCGCCACCGACGCGGCGGGCGAGCGTCTCGTGCGCTGACGTCAGAGTTCCGCAGGGCGGGCGGTCGAGCCCCGAACCACCAGGTGGGTCGGGAGCACGACCGCCCGTTCTGCCGGTTCCCGTCCACTGAGCAGTTCCACGACCACCCGGCCGGCAGCCGCCCCCTGCTCGCCGACCGGCTGCCGCACCGTGGTCAGATCTGCCAGCTCGGCCGTCGGGTGATCATCGATCCCGATCACCGACATCCCGGCCGGAACGGGAATCCCCGCACGTCGCAGCGTGCGCAACGCTCCGACGGCGACCTCGTCGGAATGACAGAACACCGCGGTGGGCACCTCGGCACGGCTGAGCAGCAGCTCCATGCCGCGCTCGCCGCCCTCGATTCCCCAGGGAACGGTCACGGTGCAGTCGTCGCCGAGTCCGGCGTCGGCGAGCGCGGCGTGGAAACCCGCCACCCGGGCGATGTCGCCCTCCCAGGACAGACCTTCCGGGTCCACGGTGCGGATCATTCCGATCCGGCTGTGGCCGATCCTGATCAGGTGCCCGACGGCCTGTCGCGCGGCCAGTTCGTCGTCGATCCGGACGGACGGGAACCCACCGGCGTGCGCGCCGATGACGACCACGGTCACATCCATCTCCTCGAGCCGCGCCCGCTCCGGCCCGGTCAGCGGAAACGCCACGGCGATGACGGCATCGACCTTGCGGCGCAAGGGAAGCCGTTCGAAGAACGATTCGCGCTGGGACGACTCCTCGAGGCAGTACAGCATCACGTCCAGGTCGGCGGCGCGGAGTTCGTGTTCGATTCCGGCGAGAATCCGCGAATAGAACCAGGCGTCGATCCACGGCACCACGACGGCCACCCGGCCCGTCGCGCCGCCCGACAGCTTCGACGCCTCGGGTGAGATGACGTACGCCAACTCGTCGGCGACCCGCTGAATTCGCAGTCGCGTCGCTTCGGAGACGCCGCGTTCGCCGCGCAGCGCGCGCGAGACGGTGGCGATCGAGACTCCGGTGCGACGCGCGACGTCGGCCATGTTGACGGACTGCTTGGGGATCACGTTCTTACAGTAAGCGAGCAACGCAAATATTTGCGTAGATTCCTCACAGAATCCCTGGCGCTGTAGTGCGGAAAAGAAATCACCCTGTTCGAGTTGACAGCCCCCTGTGACGTGCCTCACGCTATTTACGCAAACGTTTACGCATCACATTCACCCATCCCATCCCATCCCCGCACCGAGGAGATTCGATGACCCAGTCCGTGGAGTCGACCGCAACCACCGTCGCGAGCCGGCACCCCGAAGCCTGGTGGAAGACGGCCGTCGTCTACCAGGTCTACATCCGCAGCTTCGCCGACGGGAACGGCGACGGCATCGGCGACCTCGCCGGCTTGCGTTCCAAGCTGCCCTACCTCGCCGACCTCGGCGTCGACGCCGTGTGGATCAATCCCTGGTACCCGTCGCCGATGGCGGACGCCGGCTACGACGTGGCCGACTTCCGCGACATCGAGCCGTCGTACGGCACGCTCGCGGAGGGTGAGGCGTTCATCGCCGAGGCCCATGAGCTGGGGATCCGCGTGATTCTCGACATCGTGCCCAACCACACGTCCAGCGAGCACCGCTGGTTCGAGGCCGCCCTCCGCGACGAGCCCGGGGCACGCGACCGCTACATCTTCCGCCCGGGCCGCGGCCGTGCAGGCGACGAGCCGCCCAACGACTGGCAGAGCGCGTTCGGTGGTCCCGCGTGGAGCCGCCTGGACACGGGCGAGTGGTACCTGCACCTGTTCGCTCCCGCCCAGCCCGACCTCAACTGGGAGCATCCCGAGGTCCGTGCGGAGTTCGAGGACATCCTGCGCTTCTGGTTCGACAAGGGCGTCGACGGCTTCCGGATCGACGTCGCCCACGGCCTGGCCAAGGATCCCGCACTCCCCGATGCCGGTGAGCGCCTTCCCGGTTCGCAGCACACGGACCCCCACCCCGCCTGGGATCAGGATGCCGTCCACGAGGTGTACCGGGGCTGGCGGGCCGTTGCCAACGCCTACGCCGACCGCGTCTTCGTCGCCGAGGCCTGGGTACCCGGCAACGACCGGCTGGCCCGCTACCTGCGCCCCGACGAGCTGCACACCGCGTTCCAGTTCGACTTCCTGCGCGCCCCTTGGCGTTCCACGAGCATCCGCGCCGTGATCGACGACGCACTCGAGCAGGCGGCCACCGTCGGCGCACCCGCCACGTGGGTGCTCTCCAACCACGACGTTCCCCGCACCGTCACCCGCTACTCCCGCTCACAGCCCGACCACCTGGTCGAAACCGATTGGGAGCGCGCCCGCTGGGCGCTCGAGGAACCGAACCACGAACTGGGCAGGCGTCGCGCCCGTGCGGCCGCGCTGCTGCAGCTGGCGTTGCCGGGCACCGCATACATCTACCAGGGCGAGGAACTCGGACTGGAAGAGGTCGAGGACCTTCCCGACGACGTCCGCCAGGATCCGACGTGGTTCCAGACCGGTTTCACCGACTGCGGCCGGGACGGCTGCCGGGTCCCGATCCCGTGGTCGAACGACGCAGTGCCGTACGGCTTCTCCCCGTTCGACGCGGAGGAAGACACGTGGCTTCCGCAGCCGGGGCACTGGGCCCCGCACACCGCGGAAGCGCAGGCCGGCCACCCCGAGTCCTTCCTCACGCTGTACCGCGAGGCGCTGAAACTGCGACGCGAGTTCTTCGACACCCCGCATGCCGTCGAGTGGCTCGACACTCCCCCGGATGTGCTCGCGTTCGCGCGCGGCGCAGTGCAGTGCTGGGTGAACACCGGCACCGAGCCGGTCGCACTTCCCACGGGGTCGACCGTGGTGCTCGGTTCGGTCGCCGGCATCACCGGCGGAGCGCTCCCGTCCGACGCCGCGGTGTGGCTGTCGGAACCGGGAACGGGTGAATCGCGATGAAGCGCGTCGCCGCCGCGGCGGTGGCCGTCGGTGTCCTGTTCGCGGCGACGTCCTGCGCCGATCAGGGCATCGACGCCGCCGCGCAGGCGGAGAAGCAGAACCTGGACGGCCGCGGGCCCATCACCTACGTGCAGGGCAAGGACAACTCGAACGTCGTCCGGCCGCTGATCGACGAGTGGAACGCCACCCATCCCGGTGAGGAGGTGACGTTCAAGGAGCAGTCCGACCAGGCCGACCAGCAGCACGAGGACCTGGTGCAGCACTTCCAGTCCCGCGACTCCGGGTACGACGTCGCTGTCGTCGACGTCGTGTGGACCGCCGAGTTCGCGGCCCGCGGATGGCTGCAACCGCTCGAGGGCCCGATGGCGATCGACACATCCGGCCTGCTTCCCGCGACGGTCGCGGGGGCCACGTACGGGGACGTCCTGTACGCGGCTCCGCAGACCAGCGACGGCGCCCTGCTCTACTACCGCACCGACCTGGTGGATCATCCACCCGCGACCTGGGACGAGCTCCTCGGCGCGTGCGGGACGGCGCAGCAGGCCGGAATCGGCTGCTACGCCGGGCAGTACGCCAAGTACGAGGGGCTCACCGTCAACGCGTCCGAGGCCATCAACACCGCGGGCGGGTCGATTCTCGGACCGGACGGCGTGACCCCGACGATGAACACCCCGGAAGCCAAGGCGGGGCTCCAATCGCTCGTCGACGCCTACCGTTCGGGTGCCATCCCCCGCGAGTCCGTCACGTTCCAGGAAGAGCAGGCACGGCAGGCGTTCCAGAGCGGCGACCTGCTGTTCATGCGCAACTGGCCGTATGCGTACAGCCTGATGGACGGTCAGGGCAGTTCCGCCGTGTCGGGCAAGTTCGCGGTGGCGCCGCTGCCGGGGAAGAGCGGACCCGGTCACTCGACACTCGGCGGGCACAGCGCCGCGATCAACGTGTACTCCGAGCACAAGGCGACCGCCTCGGACTTCCTGAAGTTCTTCCTGGAGAAGAAGTCACAGGCATTTTTCCTCTCGCAGGGATCGCTCGCCCCCGTTCGCGCCGACGTCTACGACGACCCGGAACTGATCGAGCAGTACCCGTACCTCCCCACGTTGAAGACGTCGATCGAGAACGCCGTGACCCGTCCGGTCACCCCGTTCTATCCCGCGGTCACCCGGGCCGTGCAGAACAACGCCTACGCCGCGATCAAAGGCGAGAAGACGGTGGACCAGGCCGCCGCCGACATCCAGTCCGCGATCGCCGCGGCCGGGTCCTAGAGGAGACAGCCGATGACCGTTCACGAACTCTCACTCGAGAAGACGCCCGCTCCCCCACGTCGGGACGGCGCGAGGTCCGGCGCACCGGAGCCCGCGCAACCGCGGAAGGGGCCCAGCAAGGCGGCGATGTTCCTGATCCTGCCGACCATGATCCTGCTGGGCATCGTCGTTCTGTACCCGGTGGTCAGCGCCATGGTGATGTCGCTGTTCAAGGACCCGACGATCGACCCCGCCACCGGCAAGTTCGTCGACCAGGGCTTCGCGGGTCTGTCGAACTACACGCACTGGCTGTTCCAGCGGTGCACCGACACGACCGGAGCGTCCGTGTCCTGCCCCGGCGGTACGCTGGGATCGCTGTTCTGGCAGTCGATGTGGGTCACCGTGTTCTTCACCGTCGCCACGGTCGCCGTCGAGGTCGCGCTGGGACTGTGGTTCGCCACCATCATGAACCGGGCGTTCCGCGGTCGGGCACTGCTGCGCACCAGCATCCTCGTCGCGTGGGCCATCCCGACCGCCGTCACCGCGAAGCTGTGGTACTTCGTCTTCGCGTACGACGGCATCGCCAACAAACTGCTCGGCACGGAGATCCTGTGGACCGGTGACACGTGGCCGGCCCGGTTCGCCGTCGTGATCGCCGACGCCTGGAAGACCACACCGTTCGTGGCGTTGCTGATCCTCGCCGGACTGCAGATGGTGCCCGCCGAGGTGTACGAGGCGGCGCGGATGGACGGCGCCAATGCGTGGCAGCGGTTCCGGTCGATCACGTTGCCGCTCATCAAGCCGGCCGTTCTGGTGGCGGTCCTCTTCCGGGTGCTCGACGTCCTGCGGATCTACGACCTCCCGGCGATCCTCACCGGCGGCGGTGGCGGTGACGGCACGGCCACCACCACACTGTCGATCCTGGTGATCGACCAGATGCGCCAGGGTTTCAACAGCGCGTCCGCCCTCTCCACGATCACGTTCCTGTTCATCTTCGCCGTCGCCTACGTACTGGTGAAGGTGATGGGAGTCAACGTGATCGACACCCAAGAGCAGCAGCGAAAGGCCTGATCCATGTCCACAGCAGTCGTCACACCGGGGATTCCCCGGGCCACGGTGGCACGCCGGCGCCGGGGACCGTCGCTCGCCTCCATCCGCACCTACCTGGGCCTGGCGGTGATCGTCGTCTGGGGTCTGGCCCCCGTCTACTGGATGGTGGTCACCGCCTTCCGCCACTCCGACTACACGTTCGACACCACCCCGTGGCCCACCCACGTCACGCTGGAGAATTTCGCGAGCGTGTTCTCGACGGAGGCGGGCAACCACTTCGCCAGGGCACTCGTCAACAGCACGATCATCGGCGCCGTCACCACCGCGATCGGTCTGGTCGTCGGTGTCGGCACCGCGTACGCGCTGGCGCGACTGCAGTTCCGGGGAAAGCACGTCGTTCTCGGAATCATCCTGGCCGCGTCGATGTTCCCGGGCGTCGCCGTCCTGACACCCCTGTTCCAGCTGTTCACGTCGATGGGCTGGTTCGGCACGTACCAGGCGCTGATCATCCCGAACATCTCGTTCGTGCTGCCCCTCACCATCTACACCCTCACCGCGTTCTTCAAGGAACTGCCGTGGGAACTCGAGGAGGCGGCCCGGATCGACGGGGCCAGCAGGCGGCAGGCGTTCCGAATGGTGTTGCTGCCCTTGGCCGCACCGGGACTGTTCACCACCGCGATCCTCGCGTTCATCGCGTCGTGGAACGAATACCTGATCTCCAGCCAGCTGTCGAACGACGTGACCCAGCCGGCCACCGTCGCGATCGCACAGTTCGCGGGAAGCAAGCCGCACGAGGAGCCGTTCACGTCCGTGATGGCAGCGGGAACGGTCGTGACCATCCCGCTCGTCATCATCGTGCTGCTGCTGCAGCGCCGCATCGTGTCCGGCCTGACCGCTGGTGGCGTCAAGTAGTGCGGCTTCGCCACCCGTGAGTACTTGTTAACCGCCCGCGGTTAACAAGTACTCACGGGTGCAGGTCGGCCCGGTACTGCCTCGGCGTCTTCCCGAACCACCGCCGGCACGAACGGTTGAGGGTGCTCTGCTCGGTGTACCCGAGCAGTCCGGCGATCTGGCTGAGATGAAATCTCGGTTCGGCGAGGTATCTCGCCGCCTGGTCGCGACGCTCCCGTTCGATGAGGTCCTGGCATCGCACACCTTCCTCGGCCAGGCGTCGTTGCAGCGTGCGCGGATGCATCGACAGTTGGTCGGCGATGGCCTCGGCGCTGCAGTGACCGGTGGGCAGTAGACGTCGGGCCAGCTCGGCCACCCGTTCGGACAGCGCCGCGGTGCTCGGCAGGTAGTGGGATTCCAGATATTTCGTGGCAATGCGCCGGGTCTCCGGATCTGCGCTGTCGATCCGGCGGTCGGCCAGGGCGCGGGGCATTTCGAACCCGCACCACGATTGTCCGAACAGGACAGGGCAGTCCAGCGCATCCCGGTAGGCGGCGTCCGACCCGAGTTGGTCGTGCACGAACGAGATCATCGAGGGACGTGCGTCCGGTCCGCCCAGCAGCCGCAGGATGCGGACGCCGTTGGCCATTGCCAGCTCATACCCCTGAGGCAGATAGGGCATGGACGGTTCCGTCATCTCGTAGACGAACCGGACGTCGCCCCCTGCAGTGCGCGGCCCGACGGTCAGCTTCAGGGCGGGCGAATGCACGTAGAAGTAGCTGGCGATCGCCTCGAATGCACCGTGCACAGTCTGCGCGTTCCGCGCGATCACGGCGATGGGCCCGAGGATGTCCAAGCCCTGCCAGTGCGAGAGCCGGAGCCCGAAGTCCGGGCACCCCAGGTCGGCGGCGCTCGCGTCCAGCACGTGCACGACCGACTCGAACGACACGAACGCGTCCTCCTCGTGCTCGACTCCCGGTGGGATGTGGAAGCGCGCGAGGAACGACTCCGGGTCGGCGCCCAGCTCGCGCATCAGGTCGCCGTATCCCCAGAGGTTCGTGGCCCGGATCAGACTTCCCACGGGGTCAACTCCCCTCTCGCCGGGAAAGCGGTGTCGGGAAATGCTAAAAGCATGTCCGGAAGTGTCAAGACCTGTGACGTGGCCCACAGTCATTCTGTTTGTACCCCATCCTGCGAATCCAGCAGGCAGAAGCGCGAGGAAGCCATGACCACGACACATTTCGACGTTCTGATCATCGGTGCCGGACTGTCCGGCATCGGAACGGCCTGCCAGGTGACGGCCGAGTTCCCCCACAAGACCATCGCCGTGCTGGAGCGCCGCGAACGGCTGGGCGGGACATGGGATCTGTTCCGCTACCCCGGTATTCGTTCGGACTCCGACATGTTCACGTTCGGCTACAAGTTCCGGCCGTGGCACGACTCGAAGGTGCTCGCGGACGGTGCGTCGATCCGCCAGTACATCGCCGACACCGCGCGGGAGTTCGGCGTCGAGGACAAGATTCGTTACGGCCTGAAGATCGTCGGGGCGGACTGGTCGACCGCCGAGGAACGCTGGACCGTGACGGCCGAGCACGAGGCGACCGGCGATATTCGCACCTACACCTGCGGGTTCCTGGTCAGCTGCACCGGCTACTACGACTACGACGCCGGCCACCTGCCGGACTTCCCGGGCACGGACCGGTTCCAGGGCCGGTGCGTCCACCCACAGCAGTGGCCCGAGGACCTCGACTACACCGGGAAGAGGGTCGTCGTGATCGGAAGCGGCGCCACCGCCGTCACCCTCGTTCCGTCGATGGCCGGCGATGCAGAGCACGTGACCATGCTGCAGCGCTCGCCGTCGTACATCTTCTCGATACCCGCCCTCGACAAGATCTCCGAGGTGCTGAGCCGATTCCTCCCCGCCAAGTGGGTGTACTCGTTCGGCCGCAAGCGCAACATCGCCCTCCAGCGCGGGCTCTACCTGGCATGCCGACGGTGGCCCCGGCAGATGCGCCGATTCCTGCTCTGGCAGGTACGACGACGCCTCGGCCCGGGATTCGACATGAGCCATTTCACGCCGAACTACATGCCGTGGGACGAGCGCCTCTGCGCGGTGCCGGACGCGGACCTCTTCACCGCGCTGTCGTCCGGCGACGCGTCGATCGTCACCGACCACATCGACACGTTCACCGAGAAGGGCATCCTGCTGAAGTCCGGACAGGAACTGGAGGCGGACGTCGTCGTCACCGCCACCGGCCTGAAGATCCAGATGCTCGGCGGAATGGAACTGTCCGTGGACGGGCAGCCCCGACCGCTGCACGGGCAGATGACCTACAAGGGCGTGCTCGTCGAGGGAATCCCGAACCTGGCATGGGTTTTCGGCTACACCAACGCGCCGTGGACCCTGAAGTCCGACATCGCAGGCGCCTACCTGTGCCGGCTGCTCCGGTACATGGACGAGGGCGGCCACACCGTCGCGACGCCCCGCGACGTCGAGAACTCCGCGATGGACATCGGCATGCTCGACCAGTTGCAGTCCGGGTACGTGCAGCGCGGCAAGGACGCCATGCCCCGCCAGGGGTCCAAGGAGCCGTGGAAGGTTCTCATGCACTACGAGAAGGACTCCACGATGCTCCTCGACGACCCCGTGCACGACGGGCTGCTGCAGTTCGGGGCGCCGGCATGAGGAACATCGACCGAGGTGTCATCCGGGCCTGTCTGCGCAGTTCACGACCCCTGCTTGCGTCCCACCGCGTGTCCGTCGGGGCGAAGCGCCTCATGGTCGAGATGGTGACGGCCGCCGCTCGCCCGCCCCGGGGCACCCGGTTCGAGCGCGACACGGTCGCCGGTGTCCCCGTCGTCCGGGTGCAGCCGGCGCACACCACCGGCGGGACGCTGATCTACCTCCACGGCGGCGGATACGCCCTCGGGAGCGCGAAGGGGTACCGCGGCCTGGTCGCGCACCTCGCCGCAGCCGCCGGGACGACCGCAGTGATCCCCGACTACTCACGCTCGCCGGAAGCCCGCTACCCGATTGCGCTCGAGGAGATGGTCGCGGTCTACTCCCGGCTACTCGACGACGGACTCGACCCGAACACCACTGTCGTCGCAGGTGATTCCGCCGGCGGCGGACTGACGCTGGCGCTCGCGACGGCACTGCGTGATCGTGGCCTCCCCGCCCCGGCTGCGCTCGGCCTGATCTGCCCGTGGGCCGACCTCGCGATCGACGTCGACAGGACGCGACCGGTGCTGCGCGATCCCCTCATCCTGCCGGCCATGACGGCGGAGTGGGCCCCGCGCTATGCCGGACACCACGACCCGAGATCGCCCGGGATCTCTCCGGTGTACGGCTACATGACGGGTCTGCCGCCGATCGTCATGCACACCGCCGGCGACGATCCCATCTCTGTCGACGCGGACAAGATCGAAGCAGCCGTCGCCGCCGCGGCGGGCGTCCTCGACCACCGCCGGTTCGACGCCCTCTGGCACGACTTCCACCTCCAGGTCAGCATTCTCGCCGAGGCATGCGAGGCGGTCACCGACCTCGGCGCGGCACTGCGCCGGCACATCCTGAACGTTCACCCCGACACAGACAGGGTTGCATCCACATGAGCACGTTCGAAGGCAAAGTCGCCGTCATCACGGGAGCAGGATCCGGCATCGGCCGGGCCCTCGCCCTCGATCTCGCGAAGAAGGGCGCCAGGCTCGCGCTCTCCGACGTCGACACCGTGGGACTCGCCGACACCGTCCGCCGGACCGAAGCCCTCGGCGCGGAAGTCAAGTCCGATCGGCTCGACGTCGCCGAACGGGAAGCCGTGCTGGCCTACGCGGACGACGTCGTCGCGCTCTTCGGCACGGTCCACCAGATCTACAACAACGCCGGCATCGCCTACAACGGCACCGTCGAGAAGTCCGAGTTCAAGGACATCGAGCGGATCATGGACATCGACTTCTGGGGCGTCGTCAACGGCACCAAAGCCTTTCTGCCGCATCTGATCGCGTCGGGCGACGGACACGTCGTCAACATCTCCAGCGTGTTCGGGCTGATCGCCGTTCCGGGCCAGAGCGCGTACAACGCAGCGAAGTTCGCCGTGCGCGGTTTCACCGAGGCGCTGCGTCAGGAGATGCTGATCGCCGAGCACCCCGTCGAGGTGACGTGTGTGCATCCCGGTGGCATCAAGACCGCCGTTGCCCGGAACGCCACTGTCGCCGAGGACGAGGACGCGCAGACCTTTGCCGAATTCTTCGACAAGAGGCTGGCCCTCCACTCGCCGGAGATGGCCGCGAAGACGATCCTCGACGGAGTTCGCAAGGGTAGAGCCCGGGTGGTGATCGGCTGGGAGGCGAAGGCCCTCGACGTACTGGCCCGCATCATCGGGTCGTCGTATCAGCGGGTGGTCGCCACCGGTTTCGCGACCTTCATGCCGTGGATGAAGTAGGCGACTGCCGGGGTCGTCCTAGGACGCCAGGATCTTCGCCTTTTCGGCGACGAATTCGTCCTCGGTGAGCACACCTTGCGCTCTGAGTTCTCCGAGATCCTTCAGCGCGGCGATCCGGTCGACGCTCCCTCCTCCCTGGGAGGGGGCGGGAGCGGCCTGCGGCGGGGGTGCCTGAGCGTAGGCCGGGGCCTCGTTCTGTGGTCCTTGCGGTTGCTGTTGTGGTTGCTCTTGTGGTTGCTCTTTCGCCGCCCACCGCTGGCCCTGACGTCGAGACACTCGATTCGACACGGAGGTAGCGGTTCCGGCGATGACGGCGGTGCGGGCGATTCCGCGGAGGAGTCCGGGCATGATGTTGTCCTCGGTTTCAGTTTCTGGCTTCGAGCGCGTCGAGTGACGCCAGGATGCCCTGCACAGGGATGCGGCCCGAGGCCACGAGTTGCGCCCCGCTACGGCGCAGGGCGGTTGCGAACGGTGCGGCCCAACTGTTCTCGTAGACCAGTAACGCAGCCGAGGAACCCGGTTCGAGTACTGATCCGGCGTCTGCGATGTCCGCCAGGTCGAGCAGGCCGGTCGAGGCCTCGGCGAAGAGCGACGAATCGATACCGCCCTCGAGTCCGACGTCGACGATGTCGATCGCCACGACCGAACCGTCCGCTTCCTTGCGAAGGAAGACCAGGTCGAGCACTCGCACGGTGCCCTGCTCGACGAGGTCACGGAGGATCGTCAACGCTGATCCGTCCGGTCGTCGGTCGGCAGGGAACTCCACCACGAGATAATCGATGGGTCCGCTATCCTCCGGGTCGATTTCGTTCACCGGAAAACCTCTCTTCATGCATGCCGACCAGGTCCGCGGATATCACCCCGGATCAGGGCTCGGTCACAGTGATCCGGGATCTCCCACGAGATTCCGGCCATCTTTCGAGCATAATCCGGTTCGAGACCCTCTCACGGGCTTTCACCCTGTTCGGATGATTTTCGGTGACGCGCCTGCATGCGACGCTGAGGAAGATTGCCCCGGCGGCGGTCGCGTCGGATCTGGGCACCACGATCACCGGCATCCAGCCGGCCATCACGCTGTACACGCTCGTCATGGCGACGCTGATGATCACCGGCGGCAAGATCGGCACCATCATCGGTCGTCGCAGGGCGTTCGCCCTCGGCCTGGTCGTCTACGGTGCGGGACGGCGCTGATCGGATCGGTACTCGTCGCGACCCTGAGCACCTCGATCGTCGCGGGATCCAAGCCGATCCCGACGTTCCGCAGTCGGTACAACAGCGGGCGACCACCGAACTGGCGAGCGGTGTCCCGTTTCTCTCCGACACACAACTGGCGGCGGCGTTGGACGACGCGTCGGTCCCCGAAGCCACCGCCAAGGACATCCTCGACATCAATTCCGACGCGCGCCTCGAGGCACTCCAGGTGGCGTACGCCGTCACCGCGCTGCTCGCCATCACGGCGTTGTTCTCCACCGGGCGGATCCCCCGCACCCCCGTCCTCACCCCCGAGCGACAGGCTGCGCCCGACCCCGCGGATCGTCGCAGTTCGTAGGACTTTCCCGCGTCGCCGTCCGGTGGCAGCATTCTCCCCGTGACCTTCGCCCATCGTTTGCGTCCCCGTCTCGTCGAAGAGCGAGCGTCGGTGTCGCCGCTCGAGCTGTTCTTCGACCTCGTCTTCGTGTTCGCCCTCACCCGCGTCACCGATCTGATGGCCGAGGACCCCACCGGGGTGAATCTGCTGCGCGGCGCACTGGTGATGGCCGTCCTGTGGTGGAGCTGGGTGGGGTACGCCTGGCTCTGCAACCTCGTGCGCGCCGACGAGGGCATCGTGCGGGTGGTGATGTTCGGCGCGATGGGCGCCATGTTCATCACCGCCCTGACGATCCCCGAGGCGTTCGACGATCTGGCCGGCGGACTCGACGGCCCCGTCATCTTCGCCCTCGGTTACTTCGTCGTCCGCCTACTGCACCTGGTGATGTTCTGGGTCATCAGCCGCACCGACCCCCAACTGCGCGGTCAGGTGCTGCGCTTCGCGCCGAGCATGGTCACCGGCACCGTGTTCCTGCTCATCGCGTCGCAGCTCACCGGCACGGCGCAGACCGTGATGTGGATCCTCGCCCTCGCGGGCGACTACATCGGCACACTGATCGGCGGCACCGACTGGCGACTGCGGTCGGTGAGCCACTTCGCCGAACGACACGGCCTCATCATCATCGTCGCGCTCGGCGAGTCGATCGTGTCGATCGGCATCGGCGTCGCGAGCCTGCCGATCTCCTGGGCGATCATCGTCGCCTCGCTGCTGGGGCTCGCGGTGTCGGGACTGCTGTGGTGGTCGTACTTCGACGTCACGTCGCTGGCCGTCGAGCACGCCTTCGAGGAGGCGGCCGGTGCGCGTCAGATCAGGATCGCCAGGAACTGCTACAGCTTCCTGCACCTGCCGATGGTGATCGGGGTCGTGATGCTGTCGCTCGGCCTGAAGAAGATCCTGTCGTACGTCGGCGACGGCAACCATCACCGGCTCACCGACCCGCTGTACGGCTGGCCGCTGATCGCACTGTTCGGCGGCGCGGCGCTGTACCTCCTCGCGCTGGTCGCGTTCAAGGCGTACGCGACGAGGTCGGTCACCGTGCCGCGCCTCGCGACGGCGGTCGTGCTGATCGCGCTGATTCCCGTCGTCTGGCACATCCCGGCCCTCGCCACCCTCGGCGTGCTCACCGCGGTCCTGCTCGCGATGATCGGATACGAGATGGTCCGGTACGACCAGCCTCGCGACGAGATCCGCCACGGCGCCCACCCGTGAGTACTTGTTAACGTCCCGCGGTTAATAAGTACTCACGGGCGAAGCAGTCCGGCCCCGCGGCGGCACCGAATTACCTCAGAGGCTCGAGATGATCGAGCCGGAGGGATTGATACACCATGACCGACCACTCTCGCGGCCCCCGATTACGCAGTCCACTGCGCGGACCGTGGCTGACCTCCGTATTCGGCGTCGTCCTGCTGATCGGACTTCCGGTCGTCATCGTCACGGGACTGCTCTCGTACATCGCGTACGGTCCGCAGTTCGGGCAGGCTCGTCCCGGCGACGTCGGGTGGCTGCACCTTCCGTACTTCGCGTGGCCCACCCGGCCGTCGTGGTTGTACCGGCTCACGCAGGGGCTGCACGTCGGGCTCGGACTGATCCTGGTGCCGATCGTGCTCGCCAAGCTGTGGTCGGTGATCCCGAAACTGTTCGCGTTTCCGCCGGTGCGGTCGCCGGCGCAGGCGCTCGAACGTCTGTCGCTGATCGCCCTGGTCGGCGGTGCGCTGTTCGAGATCATCACCGGGGTCCTGAACATCCAGTACGACTACATCTTCGGCTTCGACTTCTACACGGCGCACTACTGGGGCGCGTGGGTCTTCATCGCCGGGTTCGTGACGCACACGATCCTGAAGGTGCCGTTGATGGTGAGGTCGCTGCGTTCGCGGTCGTTCCGGGACGTGCTGCGCACCTCCCGTGCGGACACGCGCCCCGAGCCTGCGGACGAGAACGGCCTCGTGGCCGAAGACCCCACCCCTCCCACGATCAGCCGCCGCGGCGCCCTCGCCCTCGTCGGTGGCGGCGCCGCGCTGGTCGCCGTCCTGTCGGTCGGGCAGACCACCGGCGGATTCCTGCGCAGCGCCGCGCTGCTCCTCCCGCGCGGTCGCTCGTACGGCGACGGTCCCAACGACTTTCAGATCAACCGCACCGCCGCGGCCGCGCAGATCACTCCGGAGCAGACCGGCGACACCTGGCGGCTTTCGGTGACGGGTGGCGCGGAACCCGTGCAGCTGAGCCGAAGTCAACTGCGCGCGATGCCGTCGCACACCGCGTCCCTCCCGATCGCGTGCGTCGAGGGGTGGTCCACCACCGAGACGTGGACGGGCGTGCGACTGCGTGACCTCGCGGACGCCGCCGGGGTCACGGACTTCGCGTCGGCGAAGGTGGCGTCGCTGGAACGGTCCGGGGCGTTCAACCAGGCGGTGCTCACCTCGGATCAGGTGCGCGACGCCGACGCCCTGCTCGCCCTCGACGTCAACGGCACGGACCTGTCCCTCGACCACGGCTACCCCGCCCGGATCATCGTTCCCGCCCTGCCCGGCGTCCACAACACCAAATGGGTGCAGGCCATCGAATTCCGGGAGACGTGAGATGCGCCGATTCGCCCGCTTCTACGGAGCCAACCCGCTGCATCTACTGGCCGTCCTGTTCAGCTTCGCCCTCGCCGGATATGCGGTGGCGGTGGTCGGTCCGCAGAATCTGTGGAATCAGGACGTGTGGTGGAAGTCCATCGCCGTGTGGTTCCTCGGCGCGGTGATCGCCCACGACCTCGTGCTGTTCCCGCTGTATGCGCTCGCGGACCGGTCCCTGACGTCCGGGCTGAAGGCCATGCGAGGCAGGATAACTCCACGACCCCGGTCGGTTTCGGCGCTCAACTACATCCGCGTGCCGGCACTCGCGTCGGGGCTGACGCTGCTACTGTTCCTGCCCGGGATCATCGAGCAGGGCGCCGACGCGTATCTCGCTGCGACGGGGCTGACGCAGGAACCATTCCTCGACCGCTGGCTACTGCTCACCGCGGCGTTCTTCGCGGTGTCCGCCGTCGCCTACGCCGTCCGACTCGCACTGTCCCTCAAGGCTGGTGACACGATGAGCAGTTCATGAGGACCGACGTCTCCACGGACCTCCTGATGCGACGCGCGTCGGTGGGACTCCCGTGCTGGGTGCGCGACGCACGGGGAACGCGCCGCCCCTTGCCGGTGGGCCGGTGGATGGGCGGTGACGCATCCTCCCTCTCCGATCGAATCGCGGACCGGGTGATGCTCACCGGCTGTCACGGCGCCACCGTGGACCTCGGGTGCGGTCCGGGCCGCCTCACCGCGGCGCTCGTCTCGGCCGGCGTCGCGGCGCTGGGTGTCGACTCGTCTTTCACAGCAGTGCAACTCACGATCCGTCGCGGTGGTCTCGCGCTCCACCGGGACATCTTCGCGCCGCTTCCGCGGTCCGGACACTGGGACAGGGTACTGCTCGCCGATGGCAACATCGGCATCGGCGGGGAACCGGTGCGGATCCTGCGCCGCGCGCGAGAATTGTTGCAACCACGGGGAATTGTGATCGCCGAGGTGGATCCGCCGACCACGACAGGAGTTCGTCACGAACTACTGCGCTGGGAGACGGAGCATCTCGCCGGAGAGTGGTTCGCATGGGCGAGTGTGGGTGTCGCGGCGATGTCCGGGGTCGCGCGCGCTGCCGGACTGAGCGTGATCGATGTTCTGCAGCACGCCAATCGGTATTTCGTGCGGATGGAATGGGCGTAAGAGCTCCCATCCGCCGGCTGAGTCGCACCGAATACCTAGTGAACATCCACCCACCCCCCTTCCTCCGGAAAGGTTGTTTGATCATCATGTCGAACTATCGAAAAGCACTCGTAGCAGCGGCCATCGGCACCCTTGCCCTGACCCCGCTGGCGGCGTGCTCGAGCAACGATTCGAGCACGTCGTCGAATGTGAGCGCAGCAGCAGTATCCACGCAACCCGCACCCGTCGCCCAGGTCGACAACCTGACCGGGGTGAGTACCGCCGTCGCACTGGATCCCGGTTTCACCGGAGCCCTGACGACGCTCGGCCTCACCCCCGGAGTGGTCGGTACGGCGGCCCTCGCCGACGGATCGGTCAGCTTCCCGATCACCGGCGGCAACGTGAAGTACTGGGAGCCGGGCACGGTCGACCCCTATGTCCAGGGCGAGATCATGCACGACGGCAGCGGATTGTCGCTGGCGGCGCCCGGCACGGTCGTCGAACTCACCGATTTCACGATCGATCCGGGCACGTCGCTACTCACCGGCGACGTGAGCGTCAACGGTGCGTCCGCGGCCACCGATGCGGTGCTGTTCGATCTCAACGGCCGCACGTTGAAGCCGCTGCAGACAGGACCGAACGACACCGCGATCCTGCAGGGTACCGAGGTCAAGATCTCGGCGGACGCGGCCGGACTGCTGAACCAGACGTTCAAGACCGACGCCGTGAAGCCGGGGCTGCTGGTCGGAATCGCCACCATCACGATCGCGACCAAGTGACCGTCTGCCCCCGAACGGCAACTCGGCTGCGCCGGCCGTCACCAATTCGTGACCAGCACATGGTTGACGGCCAGCGCACCGGCGGCCTGCACCGCGAGCCAGAACCGATGGCTTCCGCGCGGCAGGAGTGCGGGGGCGGCGAGAAGCCACATCTCGAACGGCAACCAGATCCGTTCGGTCTCCGCCTTGCTCAACGCGCTCAGATCGGCGATCACCACCGCCAGCAGCGCGGAGAGTACGAGGACGGGAACCGGCGACAGCGCCCGCACCCGCGACCAGGCGAACGCCCGGGGCAGCGCGGCGGGCACCGCCAACCCCACCGCGCAGACGAGCGACGCGAAGTTGGCCCAGCCCCAGTAGGCGAAGGGACGATCCGACGCGATGCCCTGGTAATACCGTTCCTGCACCAGCTGGTAGCCGTCGAACCACCAGAATCCGTACAGCGTGAACACGGCCGCCACCGCGAGCGCGCCGACCAGAGCGCCCACCAGCGGGCGGGCAGTGCGAGCGATCACCAGGACGGCGACCGCCGGAATCGCCATCAACGTGAGCCCGTAGCTGAGGTAGACACCGAAGCCGAGCAACACGCCCGCGCCCACCGCGACGAGCGCGGGAACCGGGACGGAACGCGTCGCCGACAATGCCAGCAGGGCGATCCCCCACGCGACCACGCCGGCAAACAGCGCGTCCGCCGACACCGCCACCCAGATCGCGGCGGGTGCGAGGACGAGGAACGGGGCCGCGCGACGAGCCTTGGCCTCGTCACCGAGCGCACGGACGGCGACGATCACGGCGGCACCGGCGCTCGACCCGACCGCGACGCACAACGCGGACGCCCAGGCACCGCCGTCGAGACCGATCCGGTCGAGCCAGAAGAACGTCAGGAGCGCGCCGGGCGGATGCCCGGACACGTGGGTGGTCCACGAATCGGGCTGCAGGTCCAGGATCCGGTCCGCGAAACCGCGCAGCGTCGCCGGGATGTCCGTGACACGAGGGACCTCGTGGAGATACTCGTCGGTGGAGGTCAGGCGCCCGGCGAATCCACGCTGCCAGCCGTCGACCAGCGCGAGCGCCATCGCCCACAGGGCGGACCCGAGCCACACTCCCACCGTGAGGCGGCGCCACGCGAGCGCCTGCGCAAGGCCCGGCCCCCACATCACGACCGCCGCCGCGACGGCGACGGCGACCGGCGTCCCCCACCCGAAGTGCACGTCGCGGAACCCGAACAGCGGCGCGGCGTCCGCGAAATCCCGCACACTCTCCGCGGTGCGGTTGACGATGGGGGTGATCGTCTCGTTTCCCAGGTGCGGGACGACGAACGCGACCACCACCAGGATCAGGGCGAGTGCGGCGCCCACGACGTCGCGGTACGGAAAATTCCGCTCCTCGGCGCGCTGCGGGGATCCGATGACGTCATCTCCTTCGGCGAAAGTCGCACTCGCGCCCAGCATAACGACGGAGGATTGACTGCATGACCGCAATGAGTGCACGCGAACCGGCCCGCGCGGACGTTGCCGTGATCGGTGGAAGCGGCTTCTACTCGTTCTTCGACGAGGACGCCGCGGAAGTCACGATCGACACTCCGTACGGCAGCCCCAGCGCCCCGATCACCGTCGGCGACGTGGAGGGCAGGCGGGTGGCGTTCCTCCCCCGCCACGGCGCCCGGCACGAATTCGCGCCCCACACCATCCCGTACCGCGCGAACCTGTGGGCGCTGCGCACGCTGGGCGTGCGGCAGGTGTTCGCACCCTGCGCCGCCGGCAGCCTCACCCCCGACCTGGGACCGGGCTCGATGGTCGTGCCGGACCAGTTGGTCGATCGAACCAGCGGCCGCACACAGACGTACTTCGACGGAGGCGGCGTCCACGTCCAGTTCGCCGACCCGTACTGCGCCGACCTGCGCAAGGCTGCCGCGCGACCGGGCACCGTGGAGGGCGGTGTACTGGTGGTGGTCGAGGGGCCACGTTTCTCGACGAGGGCGGAAAGCCTGTGGTTCGCCCGACAGGGCTGGACGCTCGTCAATATGACGGGCCACCCCGAGGCGGTCCTCGCCCGGGAACTCGAGATGTGCTACGCCACCATCGCTTTGGTCACCGATCTCGATGCGGGGATCGAGTCCGGCGACGGAGTACGCGCCGTGGACGTGTTCGCCGAGTTCCAGCGCAATCTCGGATCCCTGAAGACGCTCGTGCGGTCCGCGATCGCCGCCGCCCCCGAGGGCCCCTGCGAAGCCTGCCGCGTCCACGAGGGTGTGACACTGCCAATCGAGCTTCCATGACGGGAACACGCGTACTGCTCACGGGTGCAGCCGGATTCATCGGTAGCCACGTCCGCGCCGCGCTGATCGATGCCGGCCACGACGTCGTGGCCATGGATGCACTGCTCCCGTCCGCGCACGGTGCCGACGTCGAGTCGCCGGACGGTGTGCGACGCGCCGACGTCCGCGACCTTCCCGCCCTGACAAAGCTGCTGCGGGGTGTGGACGTCGTGTGCCATCAGGCCGCCGTCGTCGGTGCCGGTGTAAATGTGAGCGACGCCCCGGCCTACGCCAGCCACAACGATCTCGGCACGGCGACGTTGCTCGCCGCGATGCACGAGTCGGGTTGCGAGAAGCTGATACTCGCGTCGTCGATGGTCGTCTACGGGGAAGGCCGGTATCGCAATGGGCGGGGCGAGTTCGTGGAACCGGTCGCTCGCCGGGCCGACGACCTGGCGGCGGGGTTCTTCGACGAGACGGACCCCGACACCGGCGATCCCCTGGAGTGTGCACTCGTGGAGGAAAACTCGCCGCTGCGGCCGCGGAGTCTCTACGCCGCCGGCAAGGTCGCCCAGGAGAACTACGCGCTCGCCTGGGCACTGGCCACCGGCGGTTCCGTGACGGCTCTGCGCTATCACAACGTGTACGGCGATCGCATGCCGCGTAACACCCCGTACTCGGGGGTGGCCGCGATGTTCCGCTCCGCGCTCGAGAACGGCGACCCACCGCGCGTGTTCGAGGACGGCAGGCAGACGCGGGACTTCGTGCACGTCCACGACGTCGCGGCAGCGAACGTAACCGCAGTCGAGGCGGCGCTGCCGGGATTCTCGGCATTCAATGTGTGCTCGGGACAACCGATCACGATCGGCGACGTCGCCGCGACGCTCGCCCGTTCCTACGGCGGCCCCGAACCAGTCGTCACCGGCGAGTACCGTCCCGGCGACGTGCGGCACATCGTCGCCGACCCCAGGCTGGCCCGGGAGCGGCTGGGCTTCCGGGCGCAGATCATGCCTGCCGAGGGGATCGCGGCGTTCGCGCACGCACCCCTGAGGAACGCCGCGCCGGCGGGACCTCCCCGTGTCTGAGCGCGCACCGATCTCTCCGCGGGACGTCACCGTCGTGATCCCGTGCATGAACGAGGCCGGTTCCCTGCCCGGAGTGCTGGCCGCGGTGCCACCCGATTACCGGACGGTGGTGGTGGACAACAACTCCACCGACGACACTGCCGCAGTCGCGGGCGCGCACGGTGCGTCGGTGGTGCGGGAGCACGTCCCGGGATACGGTTCGGCCGTGCACGCCGGGGTGCTGGCGGCGCAGACTCAGGTGGTCTGCGTGCTGGACGGCGACGGCTCGATGGACCCGGGTGAACTCCCCCGACTGGTTGCCGCGCTGGACTCGGGCGCCGACCTCGCCGTGGGGCGGCGCCGGGCCGATCGGCGTGGAACGTGGCCACTGCACAGCAGGATCGGCAACGCAGTCCTCGCCGCACGTCTCCGGCGCCGGTACGGGTTGCCGATCCACGACCTCGGGGCGATGCGAGCCGTCCGCAGGCAGGACCTTCTCGCGCTGGGCGTCGACGACCGCAGGTCGGGCTACCCGCTGCAACTTCTCGTGCTCGCCGGCCGCGCCCACTGGCGGGTCGTGGAGCAGGACATCACCTACCGTCCGCGCACCGCGGGCACGTCGAAGGTGTCGGGTTCGCTGAAGGGCACCGTCGTCGCCGTCCACGACTTCTGGAAGGTGATCGGGTGACCCTCGACGTCGCAGTACTCGTGGTCGCGAAGGCACCGGTGCCCGGGTTCGCGAAGACCCGGCTCGCACGGGAGGTCGGCGACGCCCGGGCCGCCGACCTCGCCGCCGCCTCGCTGCTGGACACTCTGGACGCCGTCACCGGTGCCCGCGTCGCGCGGCGGGTGGTGGCAATGACCGGCGACCTGGGCCGGGCGGTCCGGGGCACCGACATCGCGGCGGCGCTGGACTGCTTCACGGTGCTGCCGCAACGAGGTGTGGGCTTCGCGGAGCGATTGGTGAACGCCCACGCCGACACGTTCGACGCGTTCGGCCTGCCGATTCTCCAGATCGGAATGGACACACCGCAGGTGACGGCGGGACTGCTCGCGGAATCGGCGGACCTGCTCACCGAGCGGAAGGGCCGATGCGTCCTCGGACTCGCGGAGGACGGCGGGTGGTGGATCCTCGGCGTGCCCGACGCGGTCGCGGCGGAGGCGATCCGCCCGGTTCCCACGTCGAGTCCCGACACCGGACGCCTCACCCGGGAGGCCCTCCTCGCGGCCGGCACCGAGGTGCTGTCGCTGCCGACGCTCCGCGACGTCGACTACGCGGCCGACGTCGCGCCCGTCGCCGCCCTCTGCCCGGAGTCCAGCCACTTCCGCCGTGAGTACTTATTAACCACGGGCGGTTAACAAGTACTCACGGGCCCCTCTGCTCCCGCGCGTACCATCGGAGTGGATGTCGGAGAGAATGACACGCCATCCGTCCACCGTGGCCGACTGGAGCAACGATCGCCGCAAGGCGCGTCTGCACGCGACACGGCTCGGGCACCAGTGGCAGAAATTCGGTCGCACCCGGCGCTTCCTCGCAGCGGTCGCGCTCGGGACCGTCCCCCTGCTCCTGACCGGAGGCCAGTACTGGGTTCACGACGTGCAACCCGAACGCGAGCGACTCGCGCTGACCCAGCCACAGATCCACGAGGTGTACGACGCGCAGTCGCCCGCCGACCACGACACCGCCGTCGTCGACCTGGTCGGGCTGGGCAACAAGGATGCCACCGACACCGCCCGCACACTGTCCTCGTACGACCGCATCGGGCGGGTATGGGCGGTCCAGTACGACAACGGCGGTATCGACACCAAGGTGATCAGCGAACTGATCGCCACCCGCGCGGCCGACGAGGGCATCGACAACATCGTCCTGTCCGGGCACAGCATGGGCGGCGTCGTCGCGCTGGAGGTCGCGCAGCACATCTACGAGGACACGGACGCCAACCTCATCGGAGTGGTACTCGATTGCACCCCGGTGGACCTGCACGCCGTCCGGGCCGGGAGCCGGGACAGCGGCGAGGACATGCTGCGGTGGATCGGCTGGCTCCCCGGTGCGCGGGAGAGCCGGACGATGCGCCTGCTGGTGGAGACCGCGGCCCGGCAGAGCAGGTTTCTCGACACGAAGTCGGACTGGTATCCGCACGTCGACGTCGACGAGTTCCGCGACGTCGTCGACGAGGTCCTCACCGAGAAGGTCCTGTCGGAGGACGTGGCGAGCAACGGGCTGATCGAATCGCAGTTCAAGACCATCGTCGCGTCCGGTGCGATCGACAACCTGAAGTCGCTGGCGGTGGAGACGGACGACAAGCCGCGGCCCGGGATCGTCTTCGTGCGACCCCGCGCGGGATGGAAGGACCCGGTGGTCGACGTCGACTACACGCAGAAGATCCTCGTCGAACAATCCGGCGGGACCGACGGCGCGCTGCTGGTGGCGAAGCTCGACGGGACCGGCCACGCGAATCCGAACCAGCAACCGGTCGCCTACAACGAGGCGATCGTCAATCGCGTCCTGCCGTTCCTCCAGCCCATTTTCGACGAGGTGTCGGTCACCAGCGACGTCGCGGGCGGCCGGCGGTGACGGCGCGGCCGGGCCACGCCGTCGTGCGGGACTCCCACGCCCGTGCCAGCAGGGTCGCCAAGCCCACGTACGCCCATCCCGCCAGCACGTCCACCACGTAGTGCTCGCCGCCGTAGACCAGCACGAACGCCATGGCGAGCGGGTAGGCGACCAGCAGCGCCCGCGACAACAGGTTCTGCGCGAACGGCCAGAGAGCGACGGCCACGAGCAGGGCGAATGCCGCATGCAGGGACGGCAGCGCGGCGACGGGGTTGCTCTGCGCCTCCAGCCACCGGGTGCCGACATCCGTGGGGACCACACCGAATCCGAAACCGGCGACGCGACCCACGCTGCCGGAGATCACGTCCCCCTCGGCGGCCAGCCACGGCGGAACGGACGGCAGCAGGATGTAGGTGACCAGGCCGAGATAGGACAACAGCAGCACCCGCCGCATGTACCCCGACCACAGGTCGCGGGAGTACACGTAGAAGACGGCCGCGACCACCCACGGAACGAAGAAGTGGCTGGTGTACACGATTCCCGTGAGCAGAGTCCACCACGGCAGCTCACCCGTCGGGGGCAGGAGAGTCTCCTGCAACCAGACCGTGGGGATCGTGCCGCCGAAGAGCCAGCTCTCCGCGGACACCAGTTCCTCCGCCCGCACCGGCATCCCGAGTTCGTGAGCGAAGCCCCGGCTGAGGTCGTAGACGACGAGAGCGGCGATGAGCGGCAACCAGTCCCACACGACGCGCAGATGGTCCTGCCACGGCCGATCGATCGTGAAGGCGACGACGCCGGCGACGATCCACGTCGCCTGGTAGATACGGTCGGTGGGGAGCCCCAGCGTGTAGATCGTGATGGCCAGCGCCAGCAGGTACGCACACCAGACCGCCCGCCGGAGATGCTGCCGCCCCCCGTGAGTACTTATTAACGGCGGGCGGTTAATAAGTACTCACGGGCGCAGCATCCCCGTGCCTGCCTGCCCCGGCGGCGAAGCGCGCGGCGCCCTCGATCATTCCGTCAGCCAGAGAGATTGCGCCGTGCCGGAATTCGTTCAGCAGGGCCTGATCCTCGGTGAGCCCCGACTGCTCCAGCAGCGACAACCGGTCCTGCCGCATACACACCTGGGGCAGGGCGGCGATCTCGGCGGCCAACTGCCGGGCCGCGGTGAGTGCCTCCCCCGCCGCGACCTTCCGGTTGATCAGCCCCATACTCAGGGCCTCGTCGACGTCGACGGGACGCCCGGTGAGGACGAGGTCCATCGCGCGACTCTCCCCGATGAGCCTCGGCAGGCGGACGGTCCCGCCGTCGATGAGCGGAACGCCCCAGCGGCGGCAGAACACTCCGAGGACGGCGTCCGCACCGGCGACCCGCAGGTCGGCCCACAGCGCCAGTTCGAGCCCGCCTGCCACCGCGTGCCCGTCGATCGCGGCGATCACCGGTTTGGACAACCGCATCCGGGAGATACCCATCGGTGCGTCACCGTCGGGCGCCACCCGGTTCCCGGTCTCGGAACTGATCGCCTTGAGATCCGCTCCGGCGCAGAATGTTCCACCCTCGCCGTGGAGTACCGCGACGGACGCGTCCTCGTCCGCGTCGAATGCACGGAAGGCGTCGGCGAGCGCCTCGGCGGTGGGCCGGTCGACGGCATTGCGGACTGCGGGCCGGTTCAGGCTGATCGTCGTGACCGGGCCGTCCTTGCGGACGAGTACCACGTCGGAAGTCATCGAGTGCGCCTTTCCTCGCTGGTGTAGCCGACGCTAGCACCCTTGACGGAAGAACGGAACGGGTGTTCACTCCTTGAATATGGCCTACCGCCGCACACCCGCCGTCCAGGAACGCCTGGACGCTCTCCGCACCACCCTCATCGATTCCGCGATCGGGCTGATCGCCCGCCACGGGTACGCCGGGTGCTCGATCTCCGCTGTCGCGGCCGAGGCGGGGGTCGGCACCGGCACCGTCTACCGGCACTTCGCGAACAAGGGCGAACTGTTCGCGGAAGTCTTCCGCATCGTCTGCAGTCGCGAGGTGAGCGCCGCCGTCGAATCCGGCAACGCCGCCCGCGGCGCCGAGGGTCGCTGCGTCGCCGCCGTATCCGCCTCCGTCCGCACGTTCGCCGAACGCGCGCTGCGCGCACCCACCCTGGCGTACGCGCTGCTCGTCGAGCCCGTCGACCCGCAGGTCGACACCGAGCGCCTCCTGTTCCGCGAATCGTTCCGCGACGCCCTCGCGGTCGCGATCGCCGCCGCCGTCGAGTCCGGGGAGATCCCGGAACAGGACGCGTCGGTGACCGCAGCGTGCATCGTCGGCGCCATCGGCGAGGCGCTGATTCTTCCCCTCGCCCGCGGTGCCGCCGACGGCGCGATCATCCCCGCCCTGCTCACCTTCACCCTTCGATCCCTCGGGAGCCCGACATGAGTGCCACACACGAGGTCTTCAACCAGGTGCCGCCGCTGATCAATTTCGACGCGGCCGATTACGCGCCGATCCTCGAAGCGCTGCAACGCGACGGCGCCCACGACGCGCTCGAGGAACTGCACGACGTCGGACGCCTCGCCGGAAGCGAGGAGGCGCAGCGCTGGGGCGATCTCGCCGAGGCGCACCCTCCCGTCCTGCGCACCCACGACCGCTACGGCAACCGCATCGACGAGGTGGAGTACGACCCCGCGTACCACCAGCTGATGACCACCGCCGTCGAGATGGGCCTGCACGGCGCACCATGGGCCGACCCGCACCCGCGCGCCCACCTGCTCCGGGCGGCGAAGATGGCGGTGTGGGGCCAGGTCGACGCCGGACACGGCTGCCCGATCTCCATGACATACGCCGTCGTTCCTGCTCTGCGCCACAACCGTGAGCTGGCGGAACAGTACGAACCGTTGCTCACCGCCCGGGTCTACGATCCGGTGCTGCACCCACCACTGACGAAAGCCGGGCTGATCGCCGGGATGTCGATGACGGAGAAGCAGGGCGGCTCCGACGTCCGCGCGGGCACCACCCGAGCCGTGCCGCAGTCCGACGGCAGCTATCTCCTGACCGGCCACAAGTGGTTCACGTCGGCGCCGATGTCCGACGTGTTCCTGGTGCTGGCCCAGGCGCCCGGCGGACTGTCGTGTTTCTTCCTCCCCCGGGTGCTGCCGGACGGCACCCGCAACCGGATGCACCTGCAGCGCCTCAAGGACAAGCTCGGCAACCACTCGAACGCCAGCAGCGAGGTCGAGTACGACGAGGCCGTGGCCTGGCTGGTCGGCGAGGAAGGCCGCGGCGTTCCGACGATCATCGAGATGGTCAACATGACCCGCCTCGACTGCACCATCGGCACGGCCACCGGCATGCGCGTCGGCACCGCGCAGGCCGCGCACCACGCCGTGCACCGCAGCGCGTTCGGCGCCCACCTGGTGGATCAGCCGCTGATGCGGAACGTGCTCGCCGACCTCGCCGTCGAGTCGGAGGCGGCCACGACCGTCGCCCTGTGGCTGGCCGCGCTCACCGACCGGGCGACCGCGGGCGACGAGCACGCGAACACCCTGCGTCGCATCGCGCTGGCGGTCAGCAAGTACTTCGTCTGCAAACGCGGTCCGATCCACGCAGCCGAGGCCCTGGAATGCCTGGGCGGCAACGGGTACGTGGAGGAATCGCGGATGCCGCGCCTGTACCGGGAGGCTCCACTGCTGTCGGTGTGGGAAGGGTCCGGCAACGTCGCCGCCCTGGACACCCTGCGCGCGATCGCGAAACAGCCGGAGACGCTTCAGGTCTTCTTCGACGAACTCGATTCCACCGCGGGCGTCGACGCGCGACTCGATGCCGCGGTCGCGGACCTGAAGGCGAGTTTCGGCGATCTCGACACGCTCGAGCACCGGGCGCGGCGGGTCGTCGGCGACATGGCGCTCGCCCTGCAGGGTTCCCTGCTCGTCCGCCACGGGCACCCCGCGGTGGCCGACGCGTTCTGCGTCAGCCGGCTGTCCGGCGACTGGGGCACCGTGTTCGGGACGCTGCCGACCGGCGTCGACACCGCCGCCATCATCGATCGCGCCACTCCCAAGGTGGGATCGTGACCGGCCACGACGACCACGCCGGCACCCGCCCGGCGGCCTGGCGCGACGGCTGGGACGAGGGCGGCGACTCCCTGTTCTCGGATCGTGAACCGGACCGGGCGGACCACCCGGCGGAGTATCGGACCCTCACCTACGAGGTGACCGGGCGCATCGCCCGGATAGCGTTCAACCGTCCCGACCACGGCAACGCGATCACCGCCGACACTCCTCTCGAACTCGCCGCGACCGTGGAACGCGCCGACCTCGATCCCCGCGTGCACGTGATCCTGCTGTCGGGGCGCGGCAAGGGATTCTGCGGCGGATACGACCTGGGCATCTTCGCCGAGCACGGCGGCCACACCGACGAGGGAGCGGACCGCACGACCGGCACGGTGCTCGATCCGATCGTTCAGGCGCGCAACCACAATCCGTTCGGCAACTGGGATCCGATGGCCGACTACGCGATGATGAGCCGATTCAACCGCGGTTTCGCGAGCCTGCTCCACGCGAACAAGCCGACGGTCGCGAAGATCCACGGATTCTGCGTGGCCGGCGGCACCGACATCGCGCTGTACTGCGACCAGATCGTCGCCGCGGACGACACGAAGATCGGCTATCCCCCGACCCGGGTGTGGGGTGTGCCGGCGGCGGGCATGTGGGCGCACCGCCTCGGCGACCAGCGGGCGAAACGACTCCTCCTCACCGGCGACTGCATCACGGGGCGGCAGGCGGCCGAGTGGGGACTCGCGGTGGAGTCCGCGCCCGCGGAGGAACTCGACCGTCGCACCGAGGACCTCGTCGAGCGGATCGCGAGGATGCCCGTCAATCAGCTGATGATGGTCAAACTCGCACTGAACAGCGCGCTGCTGGCGCAGGGCGTCGCCAATTCGACGATGGTGAGCACCGTCTTCGACGGCATGTCCCGGCACACCCGTGAGGGGTACGCATTCCAATTACGCTCGGCCACCGTCGGATTCCGTGAGGCTGTCCGCGAACGCGACCAACCGTTCGGCGATCACAAGTCGCAGCAGTCGCAGCCGGGATCCTGACCGGCCGCGCGACCACCCACCGGCGCGGGGCAGCAGGTATCGCCCTTCCACGCATTCACGCCTTCCTTCACCGCGATGACCGCGATCACCAGGGCCGCGATCGGATCGGCCCACGACCAGCCGAGGGTGCTGTTGAGCAGCAACCCGACCAGCAGCACCGCGGACAGGTACGTGCACAACAGTGTCTGCTTGGAATCCGCGACCGCGGACAGGGAACCGAGTTCACGGCCGGCCCGGCGCTGCGCCCAGGACAGGACCGGCATCACGGCCAGACTCGCTGCGGCCAGGACGATTCCGACTGTCGAGTGTTGCGCTTCGCCGACGCCCAGCAGCGACCGCACCGCGTCGACGCTCACGTACGCGGCAAGGCCGAAGAACGAGAACGCGATGACGCGCAGCGCGACCTTCTCCCGCGACTCGGGATCGCGTCCCGCGAACTGCCACGCGACCGCGGCCGCCGACGACACCTCGATCACCGAATCCAGGCCGAACCCGATCAATGCCGTCGACGACACCCGCGCACCCTCGGTGAGTGCCACGATCGCTTCGATCACGTTGTAGGTGATCGTCGCGGCGACGAAGAACCTGATCCGGCGGGACAGGATCTGCCTGCGTTCGCCGGACGGCCTGGTGGGGATGCCGAGTTCGGACGCCATCAGCAGCAGCCTTCGGTCTCCGCGTCCGGGCAGCACGACGGATCGACGGCGAGCACCAGGCCGAGCAGGTCGTCGAGGGCACGTGCAATGCGCGGGTCGGCGAGTTCGTACCGGCTCCGCCTGCCCTCCGGCACCGCGACGACCAGACCGCAGCCACGCAGGCACGACAGGTGGTTCGACAGAATCTGCCGGGACACTCCGATCGTCTCGGCCAACTCCGACGGATACCCGGGCCCGGACCGCAGGCTCAGCAGAATCTGCGTGCGGGTGGTGTCCGACAGCGCGTACCCGAAACGTGCGAGAGCGTCCCGATGGACCAGAGTCTCCATGAGCCTGACTGTACATTGGTTTCTGTATTCAGGAAATCATGAATCAATGGTCGAGACTCACGGTTCGGCGTGCTCGGACGCGGCGGCCGCGCGGGCCATGAGGAGGTTCCGTTCCCGGCGGGTGGGTGCGGTCGCCGCGGCGTCCTCGAGGGTCCGGGCCGCCTCGTCGTAGCGGCCGAGGCGTTCGAGGACTTCGCCCCGCACGGCGCCGTAGAGGTGGTGGCGCGCCAGCCGAGGGTCGTCCCGCACGGCGTCGAGCGCAGCGAGCGCGGCCTCGGGCCCGTCCGAATGCAGCAATGCCACCGCACGATTGAGTTCCACCACCGGCGACGGCGCCACCTGCGCCAGCGCGTCGTACAGGGCGACGATCGCCTCCCAGTCGGTGTCCTCGAAACGTGGCGCCCTGGCATGACACCCGGCGATCGCGGCCTGCAGCGAGTAGGGGCCGAGCGGGCGGCCGAGCCCGACAGCCCGTTCCAGCGCCGCATTGCCGTGCGTCAGAAGAGTTCGATCCCACCGCGACCGGTCCTGATCCTGCAGCAGGACCTGCTCGCCGTCGGCACCCGCCCGGGCAGCGAACCGTGAAGCCTGCAACTCGGTGAGCGCCACCAGTCCGTGCACCTCCGGTTCCCCGGGCAGCAGGCCGGCGAGAACACGGGCGAGCCGCATCGCCTCCGACGCGAGGTCACGCCGGATCCAGTCCTCGCCCGACGTGGCGGAGTAGCCCTCGTTGAACACCAGATACACCACCTCGAGCACCGCCGACAACCGCGCCGGAAGTTCCTCGCGTGCGGGCACTTCGAACGGCACCTTCGCCTCCGACAGCGTCCGCTTGGCCCTGCTGATGCGCTGCCCCATCGTCGCCGAGGGGACGAGGAACGCCCGCGCGATCTCGTCGGTGCGCAAACCCCCGACCAGGCGAAGGGTCAATGCCACACGCGATTCCCGCGGAAGCACGGGATGACACGCCACGAAGACCAGAGCCAGCAGGTCGTCCTCCACGCCGTCGACGGCGTCCGGCGCGGGCATCGCGCTCGGCGGTTGCGCGGACGGGTCGGCGGCGATCTCCGTGTACTTCGACTGCCGCGACCGCTCACGGCGAATGCGATCGATCGCCTTGTGCTTGGCCGTGGCCGTCAGCCACGCACCCGGTTTGTCGGGAACGCCCTGCTCCGGCCACTGCTCGAGCGCCAGCACGAACGCGTCCTGAGCGATCTCCTCGGCGATCCCGACGTCACGGACGAGGCGGGTGAGCGACGCGATGAGGCGCGGGGACTCCATGCGCCACACCGCCTCGATCGTGCGCTGGACATCCACCGGACTCAGCCGTTCGGGTGCTGCTCACGGATTCGCGCCGCGAGTGCCTCTTCCTTTTCCCGCAGTTCCGGCGTGAACTCGTCCCCGAAATCCTCCGACTCGAAAATCGGCCGCACCTCGATCAGCTGGCGCAGTCCGGTGCCGGGGTCGGCGGGGCACTTCTTGACCCACTCGATCGCCTCTTCGAGGGATCGCACCTCCCAGATCCAGTATCCCGCGATGATCTCCTTCGACTCGGTGAACGGGCCGTCGACCACCGACGTCGTGCCGCCCTCGAACACCACCCGCGCCCCCGCGCTGGTCGGCTTCAGACCCTGGCCGTCGAGCATGATGCCCGCGTTCACCAATTCCTCGTTGTACGCACCCATCGCCGCCAGCATTTCCTCGGTCGGGGCGATCTTGTCTTCGTCGGCACCTGCACCCTCGATCATCACCATGACTCGCATGATTTCCTCCTCGATTGTGGTCGGTCCCGGCCTTCTTGCCGTGGACTCACACAGTACGTCGAACGGGCTACCACGGATTTCGACATTCGTGGCCCGTGAGTACTTATTAACCGCCCGCGGTTAATAAGTACTCACGGGCGGGACTGCAACACGATGCAACGCTTGCCGCCCGCCCCACTCCGGAGTGTGCTGTATGTCACATACCAAGCGAAGGAGAGGTACATGACACAGACGGTCCAGCCGACTGCGGTGCAGACGTCCCTGACACCTCAGGAACGAGTCGACCTGTGGTTGGCGAGCTTCGAATCCGCTCTCGCCGCACGCGACGTCGAGCGTGCCGCGGGCATGTTCGCAGTCGACAGCTTCTGGCGCGACCTGGTGGCGTTCACCTGGAACCTCAAGACGGTCGAGGGACGCGACGCCGTCGCCGCGATGCTGCACGCACGCCTGGACGACACCGACCCCGTCAACTTCCGCACCACCGAGACCCCGGACGAGGCCGACGGCGTCACCTCGGCGTGGATCGAGTTCGAGACCGCGACGGGCCGGGGCAAGGGACACCTGCGCCTGAAGGGCGACGAGGCGTGGACCTTCCTCACCACCATGCAGGAGTTGAAGGGTCATGAGGAACGCCGGGGACGGAACCGCGTCAAGGGTGCCGTTCACGGTTCCGGCGGCGACACCCTGAGCTGGGCGGAGAAGCGGGAGATCGAGGAGCGGGAACTCGGCTACACCCGCCAGCCGTACGTTCTCGTGATCGGCGGCGGCCAGGGCGGCATCGCGCTCGGCGCGCGGCTGCGCCAACTCGGAGTCCCGGCCATCGTCGTCGACAAGAACGAACGCCCCGGCGACCAGTGGCGCAACCGGTACAAGTCGCTGTGCCTGCACGACCCGGTCTGGTACGACCACCTGCCCTACATGCCGTTCCCGGACAACTGGCCGGTCTTCGCGCCGAAGGACAAGATCGGCGACTGGCTCGAGATGTACACGAAGGTGATGGAGATTCCGTACTGGTCGTCCACCACCTGCACGTCCGCGACGTTCGACGACGAGACCAAGGAGTGGACCGTCGTCCTCGACCGCGACGGCGAGGACGTGGTGCTCTACCCGAAGCAGCTGGTGCTCGCCACCGGCATGTCGGGCAAGCCGAACGTTCCGTCGTTCCCGGGCCAGGACGTCTTCCAGGGCGAGCAGCACCATTCGAGCCGGCACCCCGGTCCGGACGCCTACGTGGGTAAGCGCGTCGTCGTCGTGGGTGCCAACAACTCGGCTCACGACATCTGCAAGGCGCTCTTCGAGAACGGCGCCGACGTGACGATGCTGCAGAGGTCGTCCACGCACATCGTGAAGTCGGATTCCCTGATGGACCTCGGCCTCGGCGACCTCTACTCGGAGCGCGCCGTCGCAGCGGGCATGACGACGGAGAAGGCCGACCTCACGTTCGCGTCGCTGCCGTACAAGATCATGCACGAGTTCCAGATCCCGATCTATCGGAAGATCGCCGAACGGGACAGGGACTTCTACGACCGACTGGAAAGGGCCGGATTCAAGCTCGATTTCGGTGACGACGGGTCCGGTCTGTTCATGAAGTACCTGCGCCGAGGGTCCGGCTACTACATCGACGTCGGCGCATCCGAACTCGTCGCGGACGGCAGCATCCACCTCGTGTCCGGGCAGGTCGACCATCTCACCGAGGACGCTGTGGTTCTGACCGACGCGACGGAATTGCCGGCCGACCTCGTCGTCTACGCCACCGGCTACGGGTCCATGAACGGATGGGCCGCCGACCTCATGGGTCAGGAAGTGGCCGACAAGGTCGGAAAGTGCTGGGGCCTCGGCTCCGACACCACCAAGGATCCCGGACCGTGGGAGGGCGAGCAGCGCAACATGTGGAAGCCGACCCAGCAGGAAGCGTTGTGGTTCCACGGCGGCAACCTGCACCAGTCGCGGCACTACTCGCTGTACCTCGCATTGCAGCTCAAGGCCCGGCACGAGGAGATCCCGACACCGGTGTACGGGCTGCAGGAGGTGAATCACCTCAGCTGATCGGCCCCGACACGCAGCGGCGCCCTCACTCGTCGAGAGTGAGGGCGCTGTTGAAAACTCTGATACCGCTTACCTCGCTTCGAGGACCTCGGTCATCTGTTTGACGGTCTTGGCCGCGAGTACCTCGAACGCGAGTCGGGCGACGGGGTCGGCGAATCGCGCCAGGCCGGTGAATTCGAGATGCGCGCTGTAGGTGATCGACGTCGAGGCGTCGTCCACTTTCTCGAACGCCAGATCGTCCGACGTGGCTGCGGTCTCGTTGCGACCCTCGAAGACGATGTGATCGGGGTCGTCGCGGGTCATGCGGTAGGTGAGTTCGGTGGTGCGCCCGAAGAACGACGAGACGTTGTGCCATTCCGTGCCCACCGCCACCGGACCGGGGGTGGTCTGCTCGCACTTGCCGGTCCCGGGATCCCAGGCCGTGGTGTTCGCGAAGTCGCGCAGGTACGCGACGACCTTCTCGAGCGGTGCGGCGACGGTGAACGTTCTACTGACCTCGGCCACTCGGGCCTCCTATGCGCAGTCGCGGCAAATCAGCTGTCCACCCTCTTCGGACGCGAGACGCGACCGATGATGGACCAGGAAGCAACTGCTGCAAGTGAATTCGTCGGCCCTCTTCGGAATGACGCGGACCGTGAGTTCCTCACCGGACAGGTCGGCGCCGGGCAGTTCGAAGGACTCCGCCGTGTCGGTCTCCTCGACGTCGACGACGGACGACTGCGAGTCGTTCCTCCGTGTCTTCAATTCTTCGAGCGAGTCCGCGGCGAGTTCGTCGTCGACGGTAACCCGTGGTGCGTCGTAGTCGGTTGCCATGACTTCCTCCCTTTGGCTCATGTTCCCCGTGTCGTGAAATTCCACACTTGCGGGGCACGGTTGCTAGACAACGCACCGATCCCGCGTTTTGTTCCCGGGCGGCCACAGCTCGCCCCGTGGTTGCGGGATGCCCGTTCCGGGTACCACTCAATCAGCCGATCGGAAGGTGGTCAGTTGATGACGAGTGCCCGCGACGAGCTCGGCAATCCCGTGCCGGACCCGGAGCCGGTGCCGCCGGATCCGGGCCCGCCTCCTGTGCCGCCGACGCCGACTCCGCCTCACCCGTTTCCTCCCGAGCCGGGCCCGGAACCTGCACCTCCAGAGCCCGGGCCGCAACCGGGGCCGCCGGGACCTCCGACGCCGCCGATTCCCGAGCCGACTCCCCCGTTTCCGCCGCAGATGCACGGCCGGAACCACTCCCTGTAGGTTAGCCTCACCTACAGGGAGGCATGTGGATGCGAACGCTCGACCGCCGCAAGTTCCTGATCGTGAGTGCCGGGGTCGGCCTGGCCGCCGTCGCCGCAGCGTGTTCCTCGGGAACCGCCGCGGACACCGAAGGCAGCACCCGGACGGTGACGCACAAGAAGGGAACGACCGAAGTCCCGGACAACCCCCGGCGGATCGTCACCATCGGCTACTCCGACCAGGACACGCTCCTCGCGTTCGGACGTCAGCCGGTCGGCGTCACCGACTGGTACGGCGACTATCCGGACGCCACCTGGCCCTGGGCCCAGGACGCGCTCGGTGGGACGCACCCCGAAGTCTTCAACCGCGGACAGTTCACCGGTGAGGCCAATTTCGCGTACGAGAACATCGCGAAACTCGATCCCGACCTGATTCTCGCGCTGTACATCGACGTCGACGACGACGCGTATCAGCGGCTCTCGGCCATCGCGCCCACCGTGACGACGTCGCCGGACTACCCCGATTTCGGCATGCCGTGGCAGGACGCCGTCCGGATCGTCGGCACCACCCTGGGTGAGGACGAGAAGGCGAACCAACTCGTAGCCGGCGTGGAGGACCTGGTGGCGCAGCAGCGCGCCGCCCACCCCGAATTCGAGGGCAAGACCGTCGCGGTGGCCGAACTGGGCGACGCCGGCTCGTTCTACGTCCGGTCCCCGAACGACCCGCGTTCACGCCTGATGACGTCGCTCGGGTTCGTCGTCCCGGAGCAGATCGCGCAACTCGCAGGCGATCAGGACGCGTTCACCATCAGCAAGGAGCAGTTCGACATCGTCGACGTCGACGTCCTCGCCTGGAACGTGGGCAGCAGTCCCGGCGCCGAAGCGAAGATCGCCGCCGACCCCGTCTATCAGTCGCTACCGGTGGCGAAGGCCGGGCGAGCCGTGTTCGTCGACGACCCCACCGTCTCCGGCGCTCTCACCTGGGGCACCGTCCTCAGCCTCCCGTACGCCGTCGAGGCACTCGTGCCGAAACTGGCGGACGCCGCCGCCAAACCGGCCTGACGCCGCGGTCACCCGGACTGGTCTTCGAGTCGGGTGAGCGCGACCAGCGTTCGGACCCCGTGGATCATGGCGCGTTCGTCGAGGTTGAAACCCGGCTGGTGAAGCTCCTGCCGGGTGCCAATGCCGTCCCACACGCCGAGTCTGGCCATCGCGCCCGGAACCTTCTCGAGGTACCACGCGAAATCCTCGCCGCCGCTGGACTGATGCGCCTCGGCCAGGTGGTCGAAGCCGACGACCGATTCGATCGCCTCCCGTAAGTCGGCGGTGCAGTCGGGATCGTTGACGACGGGCGGGACGCCCTGCAGGTAGGAGAGTTCGTACCGCACGTTGTACGGCGCGAGCAGATGACAGATCGCGTCCGTGACCAGCGGTTCGAGCGAGGCCCACGTCTCACGGGACGCGCTGCGCAGGGTGCCCACCAGTTCACCCGACTCGGGAACGGAGTTCGCGACCTGCCCGGCGGCCACCTTCCCCCAGGTGAGCACGGTCGCGGTGCGGGCGTCGATCCGGCGGTCGAGTACGGACGCCAATCCGGTCACCAGGACGGCTGTCGCGTGGATGAGATCGCCGGTCAGATGGGGTCGTGCGGTGTGCCCGCCCGCCGACCACAACCGCACGGTGACGGAGTCGTTGGACGACGTGATCGGCCCGGTCCTGGTGGACAGCTTGCCGACCTCGAGGTGCGGGTCGCAGTGCAGTGCAAAGATTTTCGCCACCCCGTCGAGTGCGCCCGCAGCGATCGTGTCGACCGAGCCGCCGGGGGTGGTCTCCTCCGCCGGCTGGAAGACGAGGCGGACGCGGGTCGGCGGCGGGTACTTCACGAGGACGGATGCCGCGCCCATCAGCATCGTGGTGTGGGCGTCGTGACCGCACGCGTGTGACACTCCGGGCACCCTCGACTCGAACGGGAGACCGGTCGTCTCGGCGACCGGCAGCGCGTCGAGGTCGGCCCGCAGCGCAATGCGCTCGCCCGTCTCCGGACCGAGATCGCACCAGAGGCCGGTTCCGCCGGGCATCATGACGGGTTCGAGCCCGAGACCGACGAGATGATCGCGCACGACGCCGGTGGTCCTGCGTTCCTCGAACGACAGTTCCGGATGCGCGTGCAGGTCCCGGCGCCACTCGATGAGCTTCTTCTCGTCGAGCTCCGTCGACTCCGTCCAGGTCATGTCGGCGGTGTCGCCGCGGTCCCAGAACCTCGCGCTCCAATATCTCCGGGTCCGGCCGGCGCCGGTCGACTTCGGGCCGGGCTCGCGCGGCGGCGGCGCCTCCACCTCGGGGAGGTGCTCGGTGCGGCCCGCCGTCTCCGCGAGCAGCAGATCCACCACGTCGGTGAGCCGGCCTCGGCGACCGAGCGCGTGACGTTGCCGGGCGGCGGAGCTCCCGTGGGCGGTCGCCTCGGCGGACAGCGCCACCACGCGGTCCCAGTCGCCGGTCTCCTCGAGCTGCGGGCGCAGCGAATTCACGAAGTCGCCGACGAGATCCGACGCGGGACGTGCCTGCGGAACCGTCACGTCGACGAGCTCTTCCTCCAAACCCGACCGGGCCGCCCGCCACAGTGCCGCCCGCGTCAGGGTCGGGACGACCTCGACGCCCTTCGTCCCGGCGCGCAATCCCTGCACCTCGCGTTCCACGAGTGCCCGGAACAGGGCGGCGATGAGCAGGACCGTGTCCAGTCGCGGGCAGCTGTCGCACACCCGCAACTCGAGGGTCGGAAGTTTCACCGACGGCCGGACGTCGAAATATGCCATTCCGGGATCGCTGATCACCCCGCTGGCGACGAGGTCGTCGATCAGGGCGCCGTATTCGGCGGCCGACGAGACGGGTGCGGCCGGGCCGGTACTGGGCCAGCGCAGCCACAGAAGTGTCCGCGCGCTGGCATAGCCGGTGTCCGCGCCGTCGGACCGGAACGGGGAACTCGCGCTGAGCGCCAGGAGGATGGGCATGTGCGGAGCGACGCGGTGCGCGACCTGCACCGCCTCGTCGCGATCGGGCAGGTCGACGTGAACCTGCGTGCCGCAGATCAGCTGCTCGCGGGCGAGCACCTGGTAGTCGGCGAGCATGCGCCGGTAGCGCTGCGTCCCCGTGACGTGCATCTCGGCGGGCAGCGACAGCGGCATCGAGCCCGCGGCGGCCACGCCGATGCCGAGGCCCTCGGCCGCGTCGATGAGCAGCCTGCGGTGCCGCTGCAGATCGTTCCGCAGGCCGTCGAGGTCGGCGTACACACCGCTGTTGACCTCGACGACGCACTGCTGGAGTTCGTCGACGTACACGTCGTCGGGGAGTCGTGCCAGCAACTCCGGCGCGCGGGTGGTCAGGCGCCGGGTCTTCAGATCGATGAGGTGAAATTCCTCCTCGACGCCCACTTTCCGTGGGTCGCTGGCGAGCACGATGTGCCTCTATTTCTCCGTGGCGCCCTCGGTGTCGTCGAAGAACGCCCAGGTGCCGTCCAGGGGATCGATCACTCGGTATTTCGCCATGGTCGTCGGGTTCCCCGCCCACCCGGGTCTGAATCATCGGACGGAATATCCCGTCCGGCCGCGCAGTTACATCATCTAATTGATCCTTCAACTATCTGGAATCAGGGGTGTCGCATGGAACTCGGGTTGACGACGTTCGCGGAGGTCGGTTCCGGCGGGGTCGGGGCGGTGTCGCCGCGGCAGCGCCTGAAGGATCTGCTCGAAGAGGTCGTCCTGGCCGAGCAGGTCGGCCTCGACGTGTACGGCGTCGGTGAGCACCACCGGGCGGACTTCGCCGCGTCGGCGCCGGCGGTCGTGCTGTCGGCCGCCGCCGCCCGGACGTCCCGCATCGCATTGACCAGTGCGGTCACCGTCCTGAGCTCCGACGACCCGGTGCGGGTGTTCGAGGAATTCGCCACCCTCGACCTGATCTCCGACGGACGCGCCGAGGTGATGGCCGGTCGCGGCTCGTTCACCGAATCGTTCCCGCTCTTCGGTTACGACCTGGCCGACTACGACGACCTGTTCGTCGAGAAACTCGGCCTGCTGCTCGCCCTCCGCGACTCGGAGACCGTGAATTGGTCGGGCCGGCACCGGCCGGCGCTGACAGACCAGTCCGTCTACCCCCGCCCCGAACGGCCCCTTCCCATCTGGGTCGGGGTCGGCGGCAATCCCGAGTCGGTGGCCCGCGCCGGACTGCTCGGCCTACCGATGGCGCTCGCGATCATCGGCGGACAACCCGCCCGCTTCGCACCGCTGGCCGACCTGCACCGCCGTGCGGTGTCGGAAGGCGGGCACGCACCGCAGCCCATCGCCGTCCACGCGCACGGTTACGTCGCGGACACCGAGGACCGGGCGGTTTCGGAGTTCTACCCGTCGTACGCCGCGGCCATGACCGGCCTCGGACGCGAACGCGGATGGGCGCCGATGAACCCGCAGGCATTCGACGGTCTGCGCGGACCCGGCGGTTCGCTCGTGCTCGGCAACCCCGAGCAGGTGGCGGAGAAGATCGCCGGTATGCGCGACACCCTGGGCATCGAGCGGTTCATGCTGCACCCCAGCGTCGGGCCGCTGCCCCACGACAAGGTGATGCGCGCGATCGAACTGCTCGGCACCAAGGTGGCCCCGCTCGTCGAGCAGGCGTGATTCGGGCGGTGGCGGTGCCTAACCCGTACCGTCACCCATCACCGCGCCCTCCCGTCGTGGGTCCGCGCCGCCGACCCACCCCGAGCCCTGGCGCTGCAGCGCACTGAGCCCGCTGGACTGCGGCGCGACCGACACCTGGTGTCCCATCGCCCGCAACTGCACGATCAACGGGTCGTCGGCGCCGTCGTTGGCCGCATTGATGTTCGGATGCTCCCCGCCGACGCCGGTGACCGGGGTGTTGGCGGCCCCGAAGTCGACCGCCGACACCGCCTGCTGCGGGTTCAGACCCCAATCCAGCATTCCCACGAGCGTTTTCACCACGAACTGGATGATCACCGAACCGCCCGGCGACCCCGTGACGTATTGGACGTCTCCCCGCGAACCGTCGCTGCCGCGGTCGAAGACGAGCGTCGGCGCCATCGAACTGCGGGGCCGCTTACCCGGTTCGACACGGTTGGCGAGCGGCGTCCCGTCCGGACCGACGGGCTGCGCCGAGAAGTCGGTGAGCTGATTGTTGAGCACGAAGCCGTCCGTCATGTGGAACGAGCCGAACGCCGATTCCACCGTCGTCGTCATCGACGCGACGTTCCCGTATTTGTCGGCGATCGAGATGTGGCTGGTGCCGTGTTCCTTGTCCTGCGGCTGGACACCGAGGGGGACCGGCCCGAAGTTGCCTGGTTGCGCGGTGCCCATGCTCTTACCGGGGTCGATGAGGACGGCCCGCTGCTTCAGGTAGTCGTCGTTCAGCAGCGTGTCGAGGGAATTTCCCGGCAGCGGAACGAAATCGGAGTCCGCGACGTACTTGTCCCGGTCGGCGTACGCCAGTCGCTCCGCCTCGGAGATGAGATGCACGGCCTCCGCCGTCGGCTTTCCGCCGTTGTCGTCGAGGTTCGTGGGCCCGTACTCCGACAGGTCGAAGTTCTCCAGGATGCCGAGCGTCGCCGCGACCGCCGTGCCGCCGGACGACGGGTTGGGCATGCCGCAGATCTCGTGGTCCCGATACGGCGTGCACAGCGCCGTCCGCTTCTTCGCCTGGTAGTTCGCGAGGTCGTCGAGAGTCATCTGTCCGGGGGTGCGCCCGCCCGACGCCGTCGCCGTCGCATCGACGATGCCCTGGGCGATTGCCCCGGTGTAGAAGGCGTCGGCGCCGCCCGCCGCGATCGCACCGAGCGTCTTGGCCATGGCCGGGTTCGTCAGCTTCGTGCCTGCCGGCTTGGGGCTGCCGTCCGGATTGAGGAAGTACGCCTTCGACGGCTCGTCGAGCGCCAAATCGGGTGCGGACTCGGCGATCTGCCCGGCCATCCGGGGGCTGATCTCGAGTCCCTGGTCCGCGAGCGAGACGGCCGGGTCGAACAGTTCCCGCCACTCGTCCCGGCCGTGCTCGCGGTGCGCCAGTTCGAGCATCCGCACCACCCCGGGAACCCCGATGGACCGTCCGCTCGCCCGGGCGTCCGGCTTTGGCTCGGTGCGGTCGGTGTCGCTGATCCAGCGCAGGTAGTTCTCCGTCGCCGCCATCGGCGCGACCTCGCGCCCGTCGTACGCCTCGACACTCTTCTGCCCGGCGTCGTAGTAGAGCAGGAACGCCCCGCCCCCAATTCCGGAGGACTGCGGTTCGACGAGCCCGAGAACGGTCTGGGCCACGATCAGCGCGTCGGCAGCCGTGCCCCCGTCCCGCAACACCTCACACGCGGCCTGCGTCGACACGGGATTGGCGGTGGAGACCGCGTACGACGCGGTGTTCACCGGCACCATCCCGGAGCGGTAGACCGTTGCGATCTCGGGGTTGGTCGCGAGGTTCTGGGTGGTCGGCGCCGGGCCGGGAGGCGGTGGAGCCTTGGCGATCGGGGTGCCGTTGGGAACGTCCGCACACGTGGCCGCCGGATCGCTCTGCGGTTCCTCGTCCGACGCGCACGCGGCCAGCATGCCGACGCAGAGAGCCGCGGCCAACGAGGCCCGAATTGCAGTTCCGATTCCCGTCACAGGACCCATCAACGAACCCTAACAGCGGGGATCCGGTGCCGACCGGCTAAAGACGAGGTCCGAAGTGCCGGGTCAGGATTCGGTAACCGAGCTCGTGGAGGTGGTGGTGCTCGGGCCACCGGTCGCGGGTCCACGCCGGGTCGGTGTGGGCGGCGGTGATCGCGGCGGTGGTGGAACTGTGCAGATCGAACTCGAGATCCCGGCAGAGTTCCGCGACGGCGGCCGGTTCCCGCGCATCGCCGAGCCGCCCGATCGTCCCGGCCACCTGTTCGTCCGCGTCGCGCAGGATCCGCCGGTACGAACCCGGAAGCACGGTCCACAGCACGAGGATCGCCACCGCCACGCCCAGGACGGTCTCGAGAAGCCGGTCCCGGGTGACGACGACGAGGTCGACGTGGGTTCCGAGGCCGCCGAGAACCAGCGCGAGCGGGGTGATGAACACCATCGCCAGGCCGTAGTTGCGGACGAGGAAGGCCTCCGTCCCCGCCATCAGGAGCGCCACGACGAGTACCAGCGCGGCCGCCGGCAGGTCGAGCGTCGCCAGCGCGGCGAGCAGAACGAGTCCGAGCACCGTTCCGAAGAACCGGTGCAGCCCGCGGTACGTCCCCAGCACGCGGTCGGGGCCCTGGTGCAGGATCATCGCCGCGGTGATCACCGCCCAGTCGGGCCTGCCGACGCCGAGACCCAGCGCCAGGAGACCGGCGGCGGGGCACGCGACCAGCAGTCGCGCGACGATCGTCCAGGATCGGCCCCGCAGATGAGCCGCCCGCGCGAGCCGGTAGCGGATCGACGGCCTGGGCAGCGGGACCTGCGGCCGCAGGTCGTCGACGTCGGAGGCGTGATCCGCGCCCAGACCGTCGACCGCGGCCGCGCACCGCAGGTGAGCCGCACGCAACGTGCGGGTGAGCGGATGATCACGGCCGACGAGGGCGGCGTCGTGGAGGCACTGCCACGCGGCGTGCAGCGACCGCACCGCGTCCCGGCGGGAATTCGGTGCGAGCGTGTCGGAGAGTGCGGCCTCGACTGCCCCGACAGCGGCCGCGACCGCGGCACGCTCGGGGGTGCGTGGGCGCGCGAGCAGCCCCGACATCGACACGAGCAACGCCGACACCGCACCGACCGCCGCCCAGGACGTCACCTCCACCACGGAGACACCGAGGGCGGGCAGCGCGGACGAGATCTCCACCGTGAGCAGCGGAAGGAAAGCACCCGGCGCTCCCAGCCGCAGCCCGTCGACGACGAAGGCGCAGACGGCGACGACGACGGTCATCGCGAGGACGAGCGCCATCCCCCACAGCGGGGAACCGCCCGCCGCGGTCACGTCGTGCACGAACGCGCCGACCGCGGCGCCGACACCGGCCAGGAGGACCATCACAGCGGCGGCGATCGAGACCACCCGCCACCGCACCCGGTACGCCCTGCCCTCGCCGTAGACGACGGCGAAGGCTCCCAGCGTCGCCGTCGCGGCGACCGCAGAGTGTCCGAGCGCGACCCCCGCCAGCGCGGGCAGACACGCCGCCACCCCGGCGCGGACCACGCCCGGCCAGCGCCGGCCATGCTTGGGCACCCCCAGAAGCAACGACCGTGCCGGGGCCGGCGCAGGGATCGGCACACCGCTATCCCGCGACCCGGTTCCCTGGTCCTGCGCTCCTACCGACACGACCACACAGACTACGAGCGGTCGAGTCACTCGAAACAGTCGATGAGGTGCATCTCACGTCGGGTGCGCGGTACCGATCAGGTGTGGGGGTGGTGGAGCGGGCGCCCGTACTCCGCGGCGAGCAGGGCGAGGGCGACGGCACCGGCAAGCAACCCGAAGTCGCGCAGTGCGACGTCGTAGTACCCGGACAGCGTGACCAGGTTGACGATGATCCCGGCCAGCCAGGCCGCGACGACCCAGGCACCGATCCGCGGCGCCACGGCGACGAGGATTCCTGCGACCACTTCGATCACGCCGACGGCGTACATGCCCTGCTGCGCCGTTCCCGGCAGGATGCCGTCGATCCACGGCGCCAGGTAGTTCGGCCAGTCGGTGAGCCAGTTCGTGAACTTGTCCAGCCCGAACAGGATGGGCGCCACGGTGAAGACCGTGCGCAGCACGAGAAAGGCCTGATAGCCGGGGTCGGCCAGGGTGTGCGAACCGTGGCTGACCTCGTGGGGTGTGTTGGTAGTCATGACGACTCCTTCTAAAATCTATGTGTATTGACTATAGAATTCCCGGCAGAATTAAGTCAACGATTTTCGGTTTTACAATGGGTCCATGGATGACACTCCACGCTCGGACGTCTCCGCCGTCTCCTCCCTCGACGAGCCGGTGCGCAGGCGGGTGTACGACCACGTGCGCGCGCAGATGACGCCGGTCAGCCGCGACGACGTCGCCGAGGCGCTGGGCCTCGCCCGCTCGACGTCCGCGTTCCATCTCGAGAAGCTGGCCGACGAGGGGCTGCTGGCGGTCGAGTTCGCGCGGCGCGGGGGACGCTCGGGTCCGGGCGCGGGACGGCCCGCCAAGCTCTACCGACGATCCGACCGTGAGTTCTCCGTACACCTGCCCGAGCGTGCGTACGCGCTCGCCGGGGAGTTGTTCGCCCGGGCGATCGAGGACGCCGATGCCACCGGCACATCACCGCGGGCCGCCCTCGCGGCGCTTGCGCAGGACTTCGGCCGCGGCCTCGGCGCCGACACGGGATGCACGGACGCCGACCTGGTCGCGGCGCTCGCGACGTGCGGTTACGAACCGCGCCTCGCCGACGGCACCATCGTCCTGGTCAACTGCCCGTTCCACGCGCTCGCCCGGCAGCACACGGACATGGTGTGCGGAATGAACCTCGCGCTGCTGTCCGGACTGCTCGACGGCGCGGGATGCGAGGATCGCCGCGCCACATTGGCACCCGCCGAGGGGTACTGCTGCGTGCGGATCGAAGGCGGGGAGCCGGGCCGATCCGCACGTGAGTGACAATGCGTGCCCCGGGACGCTTCGGCACTCACGTGGGGTGGGCGCCGACGACGACGGTGGCGTCCATGTCGTCCGACGTCTCGATCCGGGTGATCAACCCGGCATCCGCGAAAGCCTTCGCGGTGAGAGGGGCCTGACTCTCGCTGGTCTCGATCAGTAGATGACCACCGGGCGCGAGCCAGTCGCGCGCCGCGAGGGTCACCCGCCGCTGGATGTCGAGCCCGTCCACGCCACCGTCGAGTGAGACCCGTGGTTCGTGGAACCGCGCCTCCGGTGGCATCAACCGGATCGCGTCGGTGGGCACGTACGGGGCGTTGGCCACCAGGATGTCGATGCCTCCCCTCAGCGTGGTGGGCAACGGTTCGTACAGGTCGCCCTCGAACACCCGGCCGGGGTCCGCGACGTTGCGTCGCGCGCAGCGGACGGCGGCGGGGTCGATGTCCACCGCGTACAACTCGATGCCGTCGAGCGTCTCGGCGAGCGCGGCCCCCACCGCGCCCGAACCGCAGCACAGGTCGACCACGACAGCGTGCGGGCACGCGAGGGCGGCGGCCTGCTCGACGAGGAACGCGGTACGACGACGCGGCACGAACACCCGCGGATCGACTGCGATCCGGAGCCCGCAGAACTCGGCCCAGCCGAGGACGTGTTCGAGGGGGACACCGGCGACGCGGCGGTCCAGCATCGACGCGAGTTCGTCGGACGTCCGGGCCGCGGAGACGATCAAGCGGGCCTCGTCCTCGGCGAACACACAGCCGGCGGCGCGAAGCCTCGTGACGAGAACGAATTCGAGGGACGGTGAGAGAGACACTGACATGGGAGAGCCTTCCGGAATGCCGAGGGGCGCTCTCCCGGTCACCTTATGTCGGTACGACCGCGCGGTCGCGAAGTGAGAGCACCCGACCTGAACGAACGGACACCGGTCTCACCTCCTCGATACGGATCCTGCTCGGAGTCGCCACACTACCTCCACGAGCGCTCGGCGGGCAGCCGAATAACCGGAAGTGGTGTGGACCGGAGCAAGGGCGGGTACCCCATGTGGCCTGGCCGAATTGACCAGGGAGATCGATCGAAGGTGATGCTCGGACCGCTGCCTCCGCATGGTGGTGGCGGATACAATCGAGGTTTCCGCGCTACGTACGGCGGATCTCGGATAGGACCCCCGATATGGCCGATCAGGCGAAGCTCCTCGACTATCTGAAGCGAGTCACCGCGGAGCTCTACCAAGCGCGGGAAAAGCTCCGCGAGGTCGAGGGCGTGAGCCGCGAACCGATCGCCGTCATCGGTATGGGCTGCCGGTACCCCGGCGGGGTGCGATCGCCGCAGGACCTGTGGCGCCTGGTGGAGTCGGGCACCGACACCGTCGCGGGGTTCCCCGACGACCGGGGCTGGGGCCTGGCGGACCTCTACGATCCGACGGCGGAGCAGGCCGGCAAGACCTACACGGTGCAGGGCAGCTTCCTCGACGACCCGGCGGGGTTCGACCCCGAGGTCTTCGGCATCTCGCCGCGCGAGGCGCTGGCGATGGACCCGCAGCAGCGACTTCTCCTCGAGACGAGCTGGGAGACGTTCGAACATGCCGGCATCGATCCGCGGTCGGTGCACGGCCGCCAGGTCGGCGTCTTCACCGGGCTGTCCGGCATCGACTACGCGGCGCGAGCGGGCGGCATGCCGCCCGAAGACCTCGAGGGGTACTTCATCACCGGCAACGCCATGAGCGTCGCGTCCGGCCGCGTGGCCTACAGCTTCGGCCTGAACGGGCCCGCGATCACGGTGGACACCGCGTGCTCGTCGTCGTTGGTGTCCATCCACCTCGCCATGCAGGCGCTGCGCAGCGGCGAGTGCGAGCTGGCGCTGGCGGGCGGGGCGACTGTCATGGCGACCCCCGCGGTGTTCGTGGAGTTCAGCCGCCAGCGCGGACTGGCCCGGGACGGCCGGTGCAAGGCATTCTCCGCCGCAGCGGACGGCACGGCGTGGGGCGAGGGCGCGGGGATGGTCGCGTTGGAACGACTGTCCGACGCAGAGCGCAAGGGTCGCCGGATACTGGCCGTCATCCGCGGCAGCGCGGTGAACCAGGACGGCGCCAGCAACGGCCTGACCGCCCCGAACCGGCAGGCTCAGGAGCGGGTGATCGCGCAGGCTCTGGCCAATGCGGGAATCGGCCCGGGCGACGTCGACGTGGTCGAGGCGCACGGCACCGGCACGAAACTGGGCGATCCGATCGAGGCGTCCGCCCTGCTGGCCGGTTACGGCCGCGACCGCCCCGCCGACCGGCCGCTGTGGCTCGGCTCGGTGAAGTCGAACCTCGGGCACACCCAGGCGGCCGCCGGCGTCGCCGGGGTGATCAAGATGATCATGGCGATGCGGCACGGCGTCCTGCCGAAGACACTGCACGTCGACCGGCCGACACCGCACGTCGACTGGTCCGCCGGTTCGGTCTCGTTGCTCACCGAGAATCGGGAGTGGCCGGGGTCCGATCGGCCCCGGCGGGCGGCGGTCTCGTCGTTCGGCATCAGCGGCACCAACGCACACGTCGTCCTGGAGGAGTCCCCACCGGTCGAGCCACCGGCGGGTGAATCGTTTACTCCCCCGGACGAAGTCGTGGCCTGGTTCGTCTCGGGTCACACCGAGCTCGCGCTGCGCGCCCAGGCCGAGCGCCTACGCGACTACGTCACCGAGCACCCCGAGCTGACGCCCGCCGCGGTGGCAGGCGCACTGCTGGGTTCCCGTGCCACGTTCGACCACCGCGCCGCCGTGATCGGCGCACGGACTCAGAGCCTGCTGAACGGCCTCGACGCACTCAGCCGGGGCGCGCCCAGCGCCGACGTCGTCACCGGCGTGGCGTTGGAAGCCGGCGACCGGCCGGTGTTCGTCTTCCCCGGTCAGGGTTCGCAGTGGGTGGGCATGGCCACCGAGCTACTGGACACGTCGCCGGTATTCGCCGACACCGTGCGGGAGTGCGCCGACGCGCTGGCCCCGTATACCAACTTCTCACTGCTGGACGTGCTGCGCGACCGTGACCCCGCGGCGCTGGACCGGGTCGACGTGGTGCAACCGGCGCTGTTCGCGATGATGGTCGGTCTCGCGGAACTGTGGCGCTCCCACGGCGTCGAACCGGCGGCCGTCGTCGGACATTCACAGGGCGAGATCGCGGCCGCCTATGTCGCGGGCGCGCTGAGCCTTTCGGACGCGGCACTCGTCGTGGCCGCACGCAGCAGGGTGATCGGCGCGTCGGCCCGGCGGGGCGGCGGGATGGCTTCGGTGGCACTGCCGCAGGACATCGTGCGGGAGAAGATTCAGCCCTGGGCCGGCGCTGTCGAGGTCGCGGCGATCAACGGGCCGTCCGCGACGGTGATCTCCGGACCTGTCGACGCCCTCGACATCCTGGTCGGGCAGTTGCAGGGCGACGGCGTCCAGGCCAGGCGGATCGCGGTGGAGTACGCGTCGCACTGCGCGGACGTCTCCGTCCTGCGTGAACCTATTCTCGACGTCCTCGCCTCGATCACTCCCCGCCGGTCGCGAATTCCGTTCTACTCGTCGGTGACCGGTGGCGTGCTGGACGGCACCGCACTGGACGCGGACTACTGGTACCGCAATCTGCGACGGACGGTCCGGTTCGAGCAAGCGACGAGATCGCTGGTCGCGGACGGGTATCGACTGTTCGTCGAGTCGTGCAGCCATCCCGTCCTCACCGTGCCGTTGCAGGAAACCCTCGATGCGGCGGGTGTCGCCGGCCGAGCCATCGGGACCATCCGGCGCGACCGCGCGGGCCTGCGCCAGTTCACCGCCGCACTCGCCGAGGCACAGGTCCACGGACTGCACGTCCAGTGGGATCGGGTGAGCTGGGCTCGACACGACGATCGGCAGTGGGTGGACCTACCCACGTACGCCTTCCAGCACCGCCGCTACTGGCTGGAAAGCCCCGTGCCGCAGGGCGATTTCGCGTCGACGGGTATGGAAACCGGTGGACATCCGATGCTCGCCGCGTCGGTCGAGCTCGGTGACGGCCGAGGCGCCGTGTTCACGGGTCTGCTGTCGCCACAACGCCTTCCATGGCTGAGCGACCACGGTGTCAGCGGCACCGTCATTCTGCCGGGCACGGCTTTCGTGGAGCTCGCCCTGCACGCCGGGAACCGCGCGGGGTGCGGCCGTCTCGACGAACTCGCCATCGAGGCACCCCTGGTGATTCCCGCCGAGGGTGAGGTCGCATTGCAGGTGAGCGTGCTCGCCGACGGTGAGGCGGGCCGATCCACGGTGTCGGTGCACTCCCGGCCTGCGGATGCCCCGCAGGACACCCCGTGGACCCGGCACGCCACCGGCACGCTCACGGCGGCCGTGGACACCGCCGACTCCCCCGAACAGCAGTGGCCGCCCGCCGATGCCACGCCGATCGACGTCCGAGGTCTGTACGACGTGCTCGACGATGCCGGCTACGAGTACGGCCCGGCCTTCCGTGGTCTCCGGGCGGCCTGGCGGCGCGGCGACGACCTGTACGGCGAGGTGCGACTGAGCGGAGAGGACCCGGTTGCGGCGGTCGCGGGATACGGGATCCACCCGGCGGTGCTCGACGCGGCGCTGCACGTGATTGCGCTCGGAGCCGCAGACTCCGGTGTCCGGCTGCCGTTCGCCTGGGACAAGGTGCAACTGCACGCGGTGGGCGCCACCGCCTTGCGCGTTCACGTCACCACGACCGGACCCGAGCGCTACCGGGTCTCCGCGTACGACGCGGCAGGCAGACCGGTGCTGACCGCCGAATCGCTGGCGCTGCGGCCGCTCGGGGACGCGGGTGTGCCTGCCGCCCGGGTCCGGGACAGCCTCTACCGCGTGGACTGGATGCCGGTGGGTGCGTCCAGCACGGCTCCGGCGGACCTGATGCCGCTCGAGGAGGCGCTTGCCGGCGGTGATCCGGAAGGTCGCGTGCTGTGGCTCGACCGCGATCCGGGCGACGAACCGGACATCCCCGCTCGTGCGCACGCCGCCGCGGAGGCGACGTTGCGGGCGGTCCAGTCCTGGCTCCGCGAGGATCGCCTGGCCGAGACTCGCTTGCTGGTCACGACGAGGCTCGCGGTGGCGGTCCGCGACGACGAACCGGTCGACGACGTGTCTGCCGCCCCCGTGTGGGGGCTGATCGGCGCGGTGCAGAACGAGCACCCGGACCGCATCACGCTGGTCGACCTGGACGTGCCCGCCGGTGATCCTTCGTTGATCTCCATGGCCCTGGCCTGCAACGAGCCTCAGCTGGCCATCCGGGACGGTGTGTTGCTGGCGCCCATGCTCGCCGCGGTGACGCCCGCCGCGGCGGCGCCCGCCGCGGCGGCGCCCGAACCGGGACCCGCACTCTTCGGCCCGGACGGCACGGTCCTGATCACCGGCGGCACCGGGACCATCGGCAGACTGATCGCCCGTCACCTCGTCGCGCGGCACGGGGTGCGCCGACTGGTGCTGACCGGCCGGCACGCGCTCGATGCCGAGGGGGCGGCCGAACTGCGTGCCGACTTCGCCGAGTCGGGGGTGGAGGTCAGAGCTGCCGCCTGCGACGTGGCCGACCGCGCCGCGGTGGCCGCTCTCCTTGCCGGCATTCCCGACCTGTCCGGCGTGATCCACGCCGCCGGGGTGCTCGAGGACGCCACCGCCGCCAGCTTGACCGAGGACCAGTTGCACGCCGTCCTTCGTCCCAAGGTGGACGGTGCCTGGCATCTGCACGAACTCACCCGGGATCGCAACTTGTCGGCGTTCGTACTGTTCTCCTCCGCGGCGGGTGTGCTCGGCGGCGCAGGCCAGGCGAACTATGCGGCGGCGAATGTCTTCCTCGACGCACTCGCGCAGCACCGCCGCGCCCGCGGGCTGCCCGCGACGTCCATGGCCTGGGGACTGTGGGACCGGCCCAGCGGGATGACGTCCCATCTGAATGCGGCCGATCTCGACCGGTTGCAGCGCAGCGGCATCGACACCATCAGCCCGGAGTCGGGTCTGGCCCTGTTCGACGCTGCTCTCGCCGTGAACCGTCCGTTGATCGTGCCGATCCGGCTCTCGACGCGGGCCTCTCGATCCGAGGGTGAGTCGCTGCCGCCGATCCTGCGCCGGGTGCTCGGGGTCCGTCGTCGCCGCACCGCTGCCGCCGATTCCCCGACCGGCCTGGCCGAGGAGTTGCGGGCACTGGACCCCGGCGAGCGGCACAGCCGGGTGCTGGACATCGTCACCACCCACGTGGCGGCCGTACTGGGTCACGAAGGCAAGGAGGCGATCGACCCGGAACGTGCCTTCAAGCAACTCGGTTTCGACTCGCTGACCGCCGTGCAACTGCGCAATCAGCTGGCGACCGCCACCGGTGTGCGACTGGCCGCGACGGTGGTGTTCGACCATCCCACCGCAGACGCGCTGACGCAGGAACTGGTGGCGCGCCTGCTCGGGGACGATGCGGCTCCGCAGCCGGCCGGTCCGACACGTGCCCGCAGGGACGACGATCCGATCGTGATTGTGGGAATGGCGTGCAGATACCCCGGCAAGGTGTACTGCCCGGAGGACCTGTGGCGGCTCGTCCGCGACGGCCGCAACGCCGTGGGCGCGTACCCTCACAACCGGGGCTGGAATCTCGACGAGGTGTACGACCCCGACCCGAACCGGGCCGGTACCACGTACATGAAGGAGGGCGGGTTCCTCTACGACGCAGACGAATTCGATGCCGCGTTCTTCGGCATCAGCCCGCGCGAGGCGATCGCGATGGACCCGCAGCACCGGCTGCTCCTCGAGAGCGCCTGGGAAGCCTTGGAGCAGGCAGGAATCCGGCCGACCGCTCCCGGCCTCACCGACACCGGCGTGTACGTCGGGCTGATGGGCGGCGACTACGGCTTCCATCTGATGACTCAGCGCAACGTCGACGCCGAGGGCTATCTGATGACCGGGACGAGCAACAGCGTGGCGTCCGGCCGGATCTCCTACTCCCTCGGCTTCACCGGTCCCGCGGTCACCGTGGACACGGCCTGCTCGTCGTCGCTGGTGGCCATGCATCTCGCGGCGCGGGCGCTCCGCGACGGGGAATGCACGCTGGCGCTGGCCGGTGGGGCGACGGTGATGGCCACACCCGGTGTGCTGATCGAGTTCAGCCGCCAGCGCGGGCTCGCCTCGGACGGACGCTGCAAGCCGTTCTCCGACCGGGCCGACGGCACCGGGCTCAGCGAGGGCGCGGGAATGGTGGTGCTGGAGCGGCTCAGCGACGCCCGGCGCAACGGCCACCGGGTGCTGGCGATCATCCGCGGATCGGCGGTCAACCAGGACGGGGCGTCCAACGGATTGACCGCCCCGAACGGGCCGTCCCAGGAACGGGTCATCCGCCAAGCGCTGGCCGACGCCGCGCTCGGCCCCACAGACATCGACGCCGTGGAGGCACACGGCACCGGCACGACGCTCGGTGACCCGATCGAGGCGCAGGCGCTGCTGGCCGCGTACGGGCAGGGCCGGGAGGGCCGGCCGCTCTGGCTCGGCTCCGTCAAGTCGAACATCGGCCACTCCCAGGCGGCGGCGGGCGTCGCAGGCGTGATCAAGATGGTGATGGCGATGCGGCACGGGGTGCTGCCACCGAGCCTGCACGGCGACGTCCCCACCCGGCACGTCGACTGGACCGCGGGCGAGGTCTCGCTGCTCGCCGAATCGGTTGCCTGGCCGGAGACCGGACGGCCCCGTCGGGCGGCCGTCTCGTCGTTCGGCATCAGCGGCACCAACTCGCACATGATCCTCGAACAGCCGCCGGAGGACGCGGCGCCGGAGGTCTCGCCGCCGTCGGCGTCACCACTGGTCTGGGTGATCTCCGGAAAGACCGGGGATGCAATGCGGGCACAGGCCACCCGGCTGGCGGAGTTTCTCGACACGGACGAGTCCGAACTCCCGGATCCGGCCGACCTCGCCTACTCGCTGGCCACCACCCGATCCGGTTTCACCCACCGCGCCGCGGTGATCGGAGAAACACTGGCCGACCTGCGCGACGGCCTCGCCCGGATCGTCACGAGTCGACCCGGCGGCAACGTCGTCACCGGGACGAGCGCCCGCGGCAAGACGGCCTTCATGTTCACCGGCCAGGGTGCTCAACGCATCGGGATGGGCCGCGGCCTCTACGACGCCTACCCGGTGTTCGCGAGGGCACTGGACGAGGTGTGCTCCGCACTCGACGAGCACGTGGAAACCCCCGTACGGCAAGTAATCTGGGACGAGTCGGACGGTGGCGGCGCGAAGCTCGACAGCACCGAGTACACCCAACCGGCACTGTTCGCCATCGAGGTCGCGCTCTATCGGCTGCTGCGGGACTGGGGCATCACGCCCGACTATTTGATCGGCCATTCGATCGGCGAGATCACCGCGGCACACGTCGCGGGGGTGTTCAGCCTGCCCGATGCCGCCGCTCTGGTGGGTGACCGTGGGCGGTTGATGCAGTCGACCAAACCGGGTCTGATGATCGCCGTACGGGCACGCGAGGAGGACATCCTGCCGCGGATCGACGGCCGCGTCGATCTCGCGGCCGTCAACGGCGCCGAATCCGTCGTTCTCGCGGGCGCCGAACGCGACGTGCACGCCGTCGCATCCGAACTGTCCTCCGCCGGACTGAAGACCACGACCCTGCGGGTCGAGCGGGCCTTCCATTCGACCCTGATGGACCCCATCCTCGACCAGTTCGCCGCCGTGGTGGCGAGGCTGACGGTGCAGCCGCCGAAGATTCCGGTCGTCTCCAACGTCACCGGGCGCGTCGCCACCGCCGACGAACTCATGTCCCCGGAGTATTGGACCCGACACATCCGGCACGCGGTGCGTTTCCACGACGGCGTCTGCGCCCTCGACGAACTCGGCGTCACCCGCCTCGTCGAAGTCGGTCCCGGCGCGGCCCTGGCGGCACTGGCTGCCGAGGTCGTCCCGAACACGATCGCCACGCTGCCCGGGCGCGGGGACGAAACACACGGGATCATCGAGGCGGTCGCCGCCGCCTACGTGCAGGGCGCAACGATCGACTGGGACCGGGTACTGCCCGGTCGCCGCCGGGTGGCCCTGCCCACCTATGCATTCCAGCGCCGCTCCTACTGGCCGACGGCGTCCACCCGGCACACCGGCGATCCGACCGAACTGGGTCTGACCCCGGCCGATCATCCGCTGCTCGGTGCCGCGGTCACGCTCGACGACGACTCGACACTGTTCACCGGACAGCTGTCGCTGCACCGGGATCCATGGCTCGTGCCACCGACGATCGACGACGGCGACCAGCCGTCGACCGGCGACGCGAAGACGCTGTTGCCTGCGGTGCCGGTCGAACTCGCCTTGCACGCGGCCCACTATGTCGGTCTCGACCACATCGACGAACTCACCCTGCACCAGCCGCTCGTCCTCCCGCCATCGGGACTGGCCTCGATTCGCGTGCTCGTCTCTCCGCCCGGCACCGACGGCGCTCGCACCGTCACGATCTCGTCGAAGCCGGGAGACATCGACGGTCCGGACAGCTGGGTTCGGAACGCCTCGGCGACGATCGACGACGTCGTCGGCCCTGCCGCCGGAGTGCCGCACCAGGACCCGGGCGACACCGAGACCGAGGTGCGCCTCGACGAGGGCACCGACACGAGTGGATTCGGCATCCACCCGGAACTGCTGCAGGCGGCCATCGAACCGCTCCTCGGGTGGGACGGCTGGCCGCTGACCTGGTCGGGGATCCGTCTGCACACCGTCGGCGCAGAGGCGATGACCGCCCGGTTCACTCCCGACGAGGACGGACGGTACCGCGTTGCCGCCGTCGACCCCGCGGGCGAGCCGGTGCTGACCGTCGATGCGCTGCGGGTGGCCCAGCGGGCGGTCGACGGGCAGGACGCGGGCAGGTCGGCGTCTCTGCGACTGCACCGGGCGGCCTGGATCCCGGTGGAGGTGGCCTCGTCCGAACGGCCCCTCGGACCGGCGGTCGTCCTCGGCGCCGAGGGGTTCGGCGACCCGGGTGTGGGTTCGACGTTCCCGCGTTACCCCGACCTCGAGGCGTTGCGGACCGCGATGGAGTCCAGGCCGGACGACGACGACCTGCGTCCGTGGACGGTGCTGGTCGGGTGTGCGACCGAGGGTGACCACGGTCCGGACGCGGCCCACGACCTGTGCGCTCGGGTACTGCGACTGCTCCAGGAGTGGCTCGACGACGAGGCCGTCGCCGACAACCCGCTAGTGATCGTGACGCGCAACGCCATGGTCACCGACGACGGGCAGGACCACGACGCCCGTCCCGACCTCGCCGCCGCGGCGGTGTGGGGTCTCGTCGGCTCCGCACAGAACGAGAACCCGGACCGGTTCGTGCTGATCGACCTCGACGACGCATCCGACGCCGAGGCCGCGATCACGTCGGCATTGGCGAGCGGGGAACCGCAATCGGCGGCCCGGACCGGCACCTTGCGCGCACCTCGGTTGCGGCGCATGCCCGCCGTCGACGAATCGACAGCGTTCGATCCCGGCGGCACCGTTCTGGTCACCGGCGGCACCGGCACGGTCGGATCTCTCGTGGCCCGGCACCTGGTGACCGGGCACGGGGCACGGCACGTGCTGCTGACCAGCCGGCGCGGACCCGACGCCGAGGGCAGCGACCCACTGCGCCGCGAACTGAGCGGTCTGGGCGCCGAGGTGAGCATCGTCGCCTGCGACACCGCGGACGAGTCGGCGGTCGCCGCGCTGCTGGCCGGGATACCGCCCGAACACCCACTCACGGCGGTGATCCACGCGGCCGGCGTGATCGACGACGGCACCCTCGCGTCGCTCACCCCCGAGCGGCTCGACGCGGTCCTGCGGCCGAAGGTCGACGCGGCCTGGAACCTGCACCGGCTGACCGCGAACAGCGACGTTCGGGCGTTCGTCATGTTCTCGTCGCTCGCCGGCATCCTCGGCGCTCCCGGGCAGGCGAACTACGCGGCCGCGAACATGTTCCTCGACGCCCTCGCCCATCACCGTCACGCCCTCGGGCTGCCCGGGCTCTCGATCGCGTGGGGCATGTGGGCGACACCCAGCGCCATGACCGACAACCTCGGCGCGATCGACCTCGCCCGAGCCCGCCTCAGCGGAATGATTCCGATGCCCGCAGCCGACGGCCTGGCCCTCTTCGACAGCGCGCTGGCTGCCGGTGCACCCACGGTCGCGGCCGCACGGTTCGACCACTCCGGTTCGGCCGCACCGTACGTTCCCGCCCCGCTGCGTGGCCTGATCCGGGAATCGCGGCCGCACGCCGCGGGGTCGGACGCGGTCGTGACCGGAGCGAGCGGGTCCGGGCCGTCGGATTGGGCGCAGCGCCTCGCCGACCGGTCGATCCCCGAACAGCGGCACCTGATGCTCGATCTGGTGCGAGGCGGGGCAGCCACGGTGCTCGGCTACGACGCATCGGACTCGGTGGACCCCGACCAGGCGTTCAAGGAACTCGGCTTCGATTCACTGGCGGCCGTGGCGCTCCGCAATCATCTCGGTGCCGCCACGGGGCTGCGGTTGCCGCCGACCATGGTGTTCGACCACCCGAGTCCGCGTGCCGTCGCCGAGTTCCTGCGCTCGGAACTCGTCCCGGATCCGATGTCCGTCGCTCTCGCCGACGTCGACCGGCTTCGCGCGACCATCGACGAACTCGGCGAGGACAGCGAGGCGCGGTCGGCCATCGCGCAGCGCCTCGGAAGTCTGCTGGCGGAGGTCGGCACGTCCGACGATGCACATGCGGCCGCGGTCGACAAGATTCACGCCGCGACGAGTGAGGAGATCCTCGACCTCATCGACCGCGGTCTCTGACCCGGAACAGTGCGGGTGATCGCCGCCGGGAACACCGGCCCCGCAGGCGATACGATCGTCGCCGTCACAGGCCTCGAAAGGAATCACACGCCCCATGCGCCGCACCCTTGCTCTGACCGCCCTCACCGTCTGCTCCGCGGCACTCCTCACCGCCTGCGGTGGCGACAGCGACACCGCCGCCGCCCCCGAGACGACGTCCGCCTCGGCTTCCGTTGCGGCGAGGACGACTGCCGCCACCGCCCCCGGCAGCCGCGTGTTCTCGGTCGCCGACGACCCGCAGACGGCCGCCGACTACCTGGCCTACCTGCGTGCGAACAACCAGACCGTCACCAACGACGACCTGGCGGTCCATCAGGCCGGTGAGATCTGCACCGCCCTCGACGCAGGCAAGCCCCTCGATCAGGTGCGTGAGGAGTGGACGCCGATGCTCACCAACGACGGCGTCTACCCGTACATCATCGGCGCGATCACGCGGTACTGCCCCGATCACGAGAACGTTCTCAACTAGTAGGCGCTTCGCGCCCGTGCGCCTTTCTGGTTGTCGGAGCTACCAAAAAGGCGCACGGGTGGCGGAGCCGCTGCCTTGGGAATACCTGGACGCAGCGGGTGTTACACACCATGAAGTAGTTGAACAATCAATTACCTGAGTACGAGGAGACACCCCATGCCTGCCGTGACGGTCGACAACATCCTTGCCCTGCCGCGTATCGACGCACCCGCTCCCGGCGCCGTCGACCGCCCGGTCCGTTCGCTCACCACCGCTCCCGTCGGATACGAGGGCGAAGGCTTCCCGGTCCGCCGCGCGTTCGCAGGCATCGACCTGTCGGCCCTCGACCCGTTCATCCACATGGACCAGATGGGCGAGGTCGACTACGCACCCGGTGAACCCAAGGGAACACCGTGGCATCCGCACCGCGGCTTCGAGACCGTCACCTACATGATCGACGGCATCATGGAGCATCAGGATTCCAACGGCGGCGGCGGGACCATCGGTGGCGGCGACACCCAGTGGATGACCGCGGGCGGCGGCATCCTGCACATCGAGACCCCACCCGAGCACCTGGTGATGAGCGGTGGCCTGTTCCATGGCGTCCAGCTGTGGGTGAACCTGCCGCGCGACAACAAGATGGCCGCGCCCCGCTACCAGGACATCACCGGTCAAAAGGTGGCCCTGCTGTCCTCGACGGATGGCGGCGCGCTCGTTCGCGTGATCGCCGGCGACGTGGACGGACACCACGGACCCGGGTCCACATACACGCCGATCAGCCTCGTCCACGCGACGATCGCACCGGGCGCCAGCCTGACGCTGCCGTGGAACCCCGAGTTCAACGCGCTCGCCTACGTCCTCGCGGGCGAGGGGCTCGTCGGGTCCGAGCGCCGTCCGATCCGCATGGGCCAGACGGCCGTCTACGGGCGCGGTGACACCCTGACGATCGCCGCGGCCGACACACAGGATTCGCGGACCAAGTCCTTCGAGGTGTTCCTCCTCGGCGGCAAGCCGATCCGCGAGCCCGTCGCGATGGCCGGACCGTTCGTCATGAACACCAAGGCCGAGGTGCTGCAGGCGTTCGAGGACTTCCAGGCCGGCCGCCTGGGTTCCGTTCCGGCAGCACACGAGACGCTCGACTGACCCCACGTGAGTGGCAAAGCGTGCCGGGGCACACAATGCCACTCACGTGCGGAAGGCCCTGCACGACAGACGGTTCGGCGCCCGATCAGGGGCGCCGGATCTTCGCGTCGATACGGTGGATACGCAGGTCGCCCTGCGGGATCCGGAACGTCTCGACCACCCGGACCGTCACGAGGGTGCGGCCGAACAGTCCGGCGTCGAGGAGGTAGTCGACGGTGACGTTCTCGCCGTCGACCGACCACACACAGTCGCGGATCGCCCGGATCACCCGGTACTGGGGACCGCCGGACAGGCTTCGGCGCAGGTGATTTCCGGAGAATGCCGTCTTCAGCCCCACCTCGTACCGCACAGCCCGCGGCTCGATGGGCACCGAGTTGCCGTCGTGGCTGAGCAACGCGTCCAGGTAGGCCCGGGCGACATCGACCTGTGTGTTCATGTCAGTAGTCGAACATTTCGGCCGCGGCGAGCACCAGCGTTTCCGCGTCGTCGCAGCTAGGCGCGGACGCCGCCACGGACGCCGTCAGCCGATTGCTGCGTTTGTCCCGTTCGCTCACCGGACTCGACGGCCGGTTCGTGTCGAACACCGCACCCGGGTAGAAGTAGTAGTGGCATTCGAGTGCGTCCCGGAAGTACGTGAACGTCTTGCCGTCGAGTTCGACCGATTCGGGGCCGCCGGTCTGCGACGGTTCGGGCGACAGCGCCAGTTGCACGGACGCCGCGTCGCCGCCGCGGAGGGTCAGAAGGCACTCGTAGGGACGGCTGCCGGGGGCGAATGTCTCTACTCCCCGTCCGGACATCTTCTCGATCGCCCGGCACGGATCCTGCTGTGCGAGAGGGATATCCGAACGCACCGGCACCGGGGTGCGCAGCCTGTCCGCGACCGATCCGAGCACGGTGCGGGCCTCCGCGCAGTCGTCGCCGGCGGCGGAGTCGCCCGTTCCGCCCGCCCCGTCGAGGTACGAGACGTGCCCCCACCGCCCAGCGGCGTCGTCCGGCACCCCCGGAACCGGGGGCAGCGAGAAGTAGAGGGTGCACGTGCCCGGGAGCGCGCCGACCGCGGGACGCACCTCGATTCCCGACGTCGCCTCGCCCGCACCGGTTTCTTCCGTGGGTTCGCGTTCGCCCACCGTCACCTCGACCCAGACGGGGTTGGCGGGCGTGCCGCGGGGAGGCACCAACTCCGCGTGGCACGTCGACAGATCGCCGACCGGCCCGAACGCGGTGACCTGCCCGAGCGAGGCGACCAGATTCTCGTCGAGCAGTCCGCACGGGGCGATGTCTCGGGCCGCGGCGGCGACGGCCAACTCGACGCGGCTGTGGTCGCTGACCGGCAGGCCGTAGATCGGCTCGCCGACCCCGGCGACGCTCGGCGCCCCCTCCACCACCCCGGCACACGACACCAGCAGCGTCGCAAAAAGCGCGGCCACCAGCGGTGATACCACCGTCGCGCTGCGGCCCACCGCTCTCTCCTCACTCGGACTTCGAACCCCGGCACGCGAACGATGGTGCCCGGAGTACAGTGCTGAGTATGCAGCGCGCACTACTCCTTGGTTGCCGCGACGGGGTCTGATCCAGACTGGCTTCCCGTCGCGGGGTTTCGCGTGCGCCGGTCGACACAGCCGTTGGACTCAGAAAGTCCACATCGAACCTGGAGATCAATCCCATGTCCCCCGCTGACGCCTTTACCTCCGGATCGCGCACCATCACGCCGCCTTCCAAGCCTGCTCCCTCCGATCAGCCGAACTGGAACACGCAGAAGAATTCGTCGATGCCGACGTTCCGCTACCGCTCCTTCTCCGAGGAAGTGGAGCCGGTGTCGCTGCCGGACCGTTCGTGGCCCGACAAGATCATCGACCGCGCGCCGCAGTGGTGCGCCGTCGATCTCCGTGACGGCAACCAGGCGCTGATCGACCCGATGAGCCCCGCCCGCAAGCGCCGCATGTTCGAACTGCTGGTGCGGATGGGCTACAAGGAGATCGAGGTCGGCTTCCCGTCGGCGAGCCAGACGGACTTCGACTTCGTCCGCGAGATCATCGAAGACGGCGCGATTCCGGACGACGTCACCATCCAGGTGCTCACGCAGTCCCGGCCGGAACTGATCAAGCGCACGTTCGAGGCCTGCGAAGGCGCGAACAAGGTGATCGTCCACTTCTACAACTCGACGTCCATCCTGCAGCGCCGGGTGGTGTTCAAGGCCGAGCGCGACGTGATCAAGAAAATCGCGACCGACGCGGCAACCCTGGCCCTCGAAGAGGCGAAGAACTACCCCGACACGCAGTGGCGCTGGGAGTACTCCCCCGAGTCGTACACCGGCACGGAACTCGCGTACGCCAAGGAGGTGTGCGACGCCGTCACCGAGGTGCTGCAGCCGACGCCGGAGAACCCGGTGATCCTGAACCTGCCCGCCACCGTCGAGATGGCGACGCCCAACGTGTACGCCGACTCCATCGAGTGGATGCACCGCAACCTGGCCCGCCGCGACTCGGTCATCCTGTCGCTGCACCCCCACAACGACCGCGGCACCGGCGTGGCCGCCGCCGAGCTGGGCTACCAGGCCGGCGCCGACCGCATCGAGGGCTGCCTGTTCGGTAACGGTGAGCGCACCGGCAACGTCTGCCTGGTCACGCTCGGACTCAACATGTTCACCCGGGGCGTCGACCCGCAGATCGACTTCTCGAACATCGACGAGATCCGCCGCACGGTCGAGTACTGCAACCAGCTGCCCGTCCACGAGCGTCACCCGTACGGCGGCGACCTCGTGTACACCGCGTTCTCCGGCAGCCACCAGGACGCGATCAACAAGGGTCTCGACGCCATGAAGTTCGACGCCGACTCGCAGGACTCGGACGTCGACGACATCCTGTGGGCGGTTCCCTACCTGCCGATCGACCCCAAGGACGTGGGCCGCACGTACGAGGCCGTGATCCGAGTCAACTCGCAGTCCGGCAAGGGCGGCGTCGCGTACATCATGAAGGCCGATCACGGGCTGGTGCTGCCGCGCCGCCTGCAGATCGAGTTCTCGCAAGCGGTCCAGCGGATCACCGACGGTGAGGGTGGCGAGGTGTCGCCCAAGGAGATGTGGGACGTCTTCCACGAGGAGTACCTGGCTCCGATCACGCCGCTCGAGCGGATGAAGCAGAAGGTGACGGCGTCCGAGGAGGACGGCGGCACCGACTCCATCACCGCGACCGTGAAGGTCGACGGCAAGGAGCACGAGATCTCGGGTTCGGGCAACGGCCCGCTCGCCGCGTTCGTCGACGCGCTCGCCACCGTCGACTTCGACGTGCGCGTTCTCGACTACTCCGAGCACGCCATGTCGGCCGGTGACGACGCCCAGGCGGCCGCGTACGTCGAGTGCGCCGTGACCGCTCCCGACGGACGGAACACCGTGGTCTGGGGTGTCGGCATCGCGACGTCGATCACCACCGCGTCGCTGCGCGCCGTCGTTTCGGCGGTCAACCGGGCGCACTGACCGCTTCCCGACCCTCGCTGCCGCAGGCGCGCACCACGCGCACCTGCGGCAGCGTCGTTTCCGCCCGCGGAAAGCGGCTCCCTCCGGCCGCCGGGTGACTACCCTGGTAACGGAGTCCACACCGGACCCGAACCGCCTCGGACCCTTCGGGGGGCGTCGTGAATCTGGCATTTCAACAGCATCGCCCGGTCCGTCCGTTTCCGGCCCGGCGCCGCTCCAAGGGCAGCTTCTTCTACAAGATGATCACGACGACGGATCCCAAGGACCTGGGGATTCTGTACCTGGTCACGTCGTTCGTCTTCTTCCTGGCCGGCGGTTTGATGGCCTTGCTGATCCGCGGCGAACTCGCCGTCCCGGGTTTGCAGTTCCTGTCGAACGAGCAGTACAACCAGCTGTTCACGATGCACGGCACGATCATGCTGCTGCTGTACGCGACGCCGATCGTGTTCGGGTTCGCGAACTACATCCTGCCGCTGCAGATCGGCGCCCCCGACGTCGCGTTCCCTCGTCTCAACGCGTTCAGTTACTGGGCGTTCCTGTTCGGCGGCACCATCGCGATCGCGGGCTTCATCACCCCTGGGGGCGCCGCGGACTTCGGCTGGACCGCGTACTCGCCGCTGACGAGCGCGCTGCACTCGCCGGGTGTCGGCGCCGATCTGTGGATCATGGGGCTGGCGCTGTCCGGCCTCGGCACCATCCTCGGCGGTGTCAACATGATCACCACCGTCATCTGCCTGCGAGCCCCGGGCATGATCATGTTCCGGATGCCGATCTTCACGTGGAACATCTTCGTCACCAGCATCCTGATCCTGGTGGCGTTCCCGATCCTCACCGCCGCGCTGATGGGCCTGTTCGTCGACCGGCATCTCGGCGGGAACCTGTACGACCCGGCCACCGGCGGTGTGCTGCTGTGGCAGCACCTGTTCTGGTTCTTCGGTCACCCCGAGGTGTACATCGTGGCGCTGCCGTTCTTCGGGATCGTCACGGAGATCTTCCCGGTCTTCAGCCGCAAGCCGGTGTTCGGGTACAGCGGGCTCGTCTACGCGACGATCGCCATCGCGGCCCTCTCGATCGCCGTGTGGGCGCACCACATGTACGCGACGGGCGCGGTGCTGTTGCCGTTCTTCTCGTTCATGACGTTCCTGATCGCGGTGCCCACCGGGGTGAAGATCTTCAACTGGATCGGCACCATGTGGAAGGGGCAGCTGACGTTCGAGACCCCCATGCTGTTCTCGCTCGGCTTCCTCATCACGTTCATCTTCGGCGGCCTCACCGGTGTCATCCTCGCGAGCCCGCCGCTGGACTTCCACGTCACCGACAGCTACTTCGTCATCGCCCACTTCCACTACGTGCTGTTCGGGACGATCGTCTTCGCCACGTACGCCGGCATCTACTTCTGGTTCCCGAAGATGACCGGACGCATGCTCGACGAGCGTCTCGGCAAATGGCATTTCTGGACCACGTTCACCGGTTTCCACGGCACGTTCCTCGTCCAGCACTGGCTCGGCGCCGAGGGGATGCCGCGCCGCTACGCCGACTACCTGCCCTCGGACGGCTTCACGGTCCTCAACTCGGTCTCCACGGTGTTCGCGTTCGTCCTGGGCGCGTCGACCGTGCCGTTCGTCTGGAACGTCTTCAAGAGCTACCGCTACGGCGAGGTGGTGACCGTGGACGACCCGTGGGGGTTCGGGAACTCCCTCGAGTGGGCGACGACGTGCCCCCCGCCGCGGCACAACTTCACCGAGCTGCCACGGATCCGCTCCGAGCGTCCCGCGTTCGAACTGCACTATCCGCACATGGTCGACCGGATGCACCGCGAGGCACACGTCGGCGTGCGGGGCGCGGTGGCGCACGCGACCGAACCCGCGACCGCCGACCCGAAGATGAACCGCCAGTAACGTCCGCGTGAAAGTTCCCTTCCCCGAGAACTTCTCGAGGAACCGGATGAAACCGACTCTGTGACAACGGGTTGCAGATACATCTCCGGACGACGCCCAGTTCGCCCGAATTCCGGCCTCATTACTCTCTCGTAGGGTCGACACGCAAGTCCTTGAACGCTTGACAAGCCGATCGGGGCCTCGCAGAAGTTACGCGCGGGTACATTTTTTCGACGTTATGCTCGCATTCCCCGAGCATCGGTCCCGCAATGGCGCAGGTCCGACGATCGCGTTCGGGGCGCCCCTGGAGGTAGTCAAGTGGGTTGTGCAGGGGTGCACTTGTCCGCGAAGGCGGCACCCAGTCCTCGGCGGACATGGCCTTGGCCATCGAAACACTCTGCGGATCAATGAGTTTTACGGAAACGGAGCGATAACAGATGTTCAAGCGAATAGCGATAGTCAACCGCGGCGAAGCGGCGGTCCGCCTGATTCGTGCGGTGCGCGAACTGAACGCCGAGCACAACTACGGCATCCGCACGATCGCCCTCCACACCGAGGCGGAACGCCGCGCGATGTTCGTTCGGCAGGCCGACGAGGGTGTGTGCTTGCGCACAGTCAAGACCGGCACGGCCTACCTCGATCACGCCGAGCTGGCCCGCGCGCTGCGCGAGAGCAAGGCCGACGCCGTGTGGGTCGGCTGGGGCTTCGTCGCCGAGGATCCCGCGTTCGTCGAGGTCTGCGAGCAGCTCGGCATCACGTTCATCGGCCCGCCCGCCGAATCGATGCGCCTGCTGGGCGACAAGGTGGAGGCCAAGCTCCTCGCCGAGAAGGTGGAGGTCCCGGTCGCGCCGTGGAGTGGCGGCCCCGTCGCCACCCGCGCCGACGCCCGCCGTCACGCCCAGGCCATCGGCTACCCGCTCATCATCAAGGCCCGCTCGGGTGGCGGTGGCCGCGGTATCCGCAAGGTGTGGTCGGAGGACGAACTCGAACTCGCGCTCGAGCGCACCCAGGGTGAGGCCCAGCGGTCCTTCGGCGACCCCGTCGTGTTCATCGAACGACTGGTCACCGACGCACGCCACGTCGAGGTACAGGTGATTGCCGACAACTTCGGCAACGTCTGGGCTCCCGGTGTGCGCGACTGCTCCATCCAGCGCAAGAACCAGAAGGTCATCGAGGAGTCCAGCTCGCCGCTCCTCACCACCGAGCAGGCGAACCATCTGCGCACCGTCTCCGCCGAGCTCGTGCGCGCCGCCGGCTACCGCGGCGCCGGCACGGTCGAGTACCTGTACCAGCCCGAGCAGAAGACGTTCACGTTCCTCGAGGTCAACACCCGCCTGCAGGTCGAGCACCCCATCACCGAGGCCACCACGGGCATCGACCTGGTGAAGCTGCAGATCCTCGTCGCCAGCGGTGAGCCGCTGGTCGGCGACTGCCCGCCCGAGTTCGGTCACGCCGTCGAGGCCCGCCTCAACGCGGAGGACGCCGCCAACGGCTTCGCTCCCGCGCCCGGCGCCGTGCAGCTGCTCAAGTTCCCGCTCGGCAGCGGTCTCCGCGTCGACACCGGCATCGCCCAGGGCGACATCATCCCGCCCGACTACGACTCGATGGTCGCCAAGGTCATCGCCTGGGGTCGCGACCGCTCCGAGGCGCTCGCGCGTCTGCGCACCGCTCTCCGCGAGACCACGGTCGTGCTGCAGGGCGGCACCACCACCAAGTCGTTCCTGCTGGATCTGCTGGACCGCGAAGAGGTCATCTCCGCGTCCGCCGACACCGGCTGGCTGGACCGCACCGACGCAGGCACCTCCAACGTCCCGTCCCGGACCGCGGATGTCGCACTGATCGCCGCCGCCATCGACGCCTACGACGCCGAGGAGAAGCTCGAGCGTGAGGCGTTCCTGTCGTCCGCTCGCGGTGGACGCCCCCGCGCCGGCCACGCCATCGGCCGCAAGGTGGAGCTCAGCTACCAGGGCCAGGCCTACGGACTCACCGTCACGCAGGTCGGCGCCCACACCTACCGCGTCGACGGGGACGCCCCCGAGACCGAGGTCGAGGTCGACCGCCTCAGCGAGTTCGAGAGCCGCCTGGTGATCGGCGACCGCCGCCACCACGTCGTCTCGGTCGCAGGCCGCGCCCAGTACCTCGTCGAGGTCGACGGCATCAGCCACCAGATCAGCCAGGACGAGGCCGGCGTCGTCCGCGCACCGGCTCCTGCAGTCGTGGTCGCGGTGCCCGTGTCCGTCGGCGACGAGGTCGAGGTCGGCGCCACGCTGGTCGTCCTCGAGAGCATGAAGATGGAGACCGCGGTCCGCGCCCCCGTCGCAGGCAGGGTGCGGGAAGTTCTCGCCATGGTCAACTCCCAGGTCGACGCCGGAACGGCACTGCTGCGCGTCGAGGAGAGCTCCGAGGAGTCCACCGCTCCGAAGTCGCCTCGCGTCGAGTTCGATCTCGGTGCTCCCGCTTCGCACGGGAACACCCGGGCCGACGCCCTCGAGCAGATCGACGCGCTCGCCGCGCTGCTCACGGGTTACGACGTCAGTGCGAAGCGGGCCGGAGTGCTCCTCGCCGAGTACGAGAAGCTGCGCGCCGAGATCGCGGGCGACCCGGATCTCGTGCAGGCGGAGCTCGCCCTGCTGAACACGTTCGCGGACATCTGCGAGATCGGACGTAACCGTCCGACCGCCGACGAGGAGGACGGTGACGAGCGCGTCCACAGCCCGCGCGAGCACTTCCACACCTACCTCCACACCCTCGACGTCGAGCTCGAAGGCCTGCCCGAGTCGTTCACGACCCGGCTGTCGCGGGCACTGCGCCACTACGACGTCACCGACCTCGAGCGCACCGCCGAGCTGGAGGAGGCGGTCTACCGCCTGTTCCTCGCGCAGCAGCGCATGGACAACCAGGTTCCCGTCATCGCCGCCCTGCTCGATCGGTGGCTGAACGAAAAGAACGCTCCCGGCCGCGCACCCAGCGGACTCGGTGAGGTCCTGGACCGGCTGATCATCGCCACCCAGGTCCGTTACCCGGTGATCGGCAACGTCGCCCGCAACGTGCGGTTCCGGTTCTTCGACGAGCCGCAGATCCGCAAGGCCCGCGAGCAGGTCTACGACGGCGTCCGCGGCAGCCTCGAGTACCTCGCCGAGCGTCCCGACGCCGCCGACTACCAGGAACGCCTCGAGGCACTGGTCGCCACCCCTCAGTCGCTGACCGAGCTCCTCGGGCAGCGGATCGCACGCAAGAGCACGACCGTCGGGCCGCTGCTCGAGGTCGTCACCCGTCGCTACTACGACATCCGCACGCTCGAGGACGTCACGTCCTTCGACCGCAACGGACGGCGTTTCGTCACCGGCAACTTCGATCTGCTCGGCGAGCGCCTGAACCTGGTGTCCGCCGTCGCCGAGTACGCCGAACTGCCCGGTGCGCTCGACGAGATCGGTGCCGTCGCCGCGGAGAACCCCGACAACCTCGTCCTCGACCTCTACCTGTCGTGGACCGCACCGCCCGCCGACCCGAACACCATGTCCGAGGACCTGCGGAAGGCGCTGGCTGCACTGCCCCTGGCCGCGACCTGCCGCCGGGTCACGGTGTCCGTCTTCGGCGGAACCGACATGGACGTCCGCAAGTTCACGTACCGCCCGGACGCAGGTGTCCTGGCGGAAGAGAAGCTGATCCGGGACATGCACCCGCTCACCGGCCAGCGACTCGACCTGTGGCGCCTGAAGAACTTCGACGGCACCCGCCTCCCCGCGGTCGCCGACACGTTCCTGTTCAACCTGGTCTCGCGCGACAATCCCACCGACGAACGCCTCATCGCGCTCGCCGAGGTCCGCGACATCACGCCGGTCCGCAACGAAGACGGCCAGGTCATCGGTGTTCCCGCCGCGGAACGCGTCCTGCAGTCGTGCCTCGACGGCATCCGCCGGGCGCAGGCCACCCGCGGCAGCAAGCGCAAGCTCGACGCCAACCGCGTCGTGCTGTACGTGTGGCCGAAGATCGACGTCCCGGTCGAGGACCTCGAGGCGTTCGCCCGGGTCGCGGCACCGCTCACCGCGGGCGCCGGACTCGAGGAGATCACCGTGATCGCCCGGCTCCAGGGCGAGCCCGGCACGGAGTCGCGGGAGAAGGCTCTGCGCTTCTCCTACCGCACCGGCGCCGGCGTGGTCGTCAAGGTCACCGAGCCGCCGACCGAGCCGCTGCAGCCGCTCGACGCGTACACGCAGAAGGTCCGCAGCTCACGTGCCCGCGGCACCGTCTACCCGTACGAGCTGATCCCGCTGCTCACCGGCCGCGACGGCAGCTTCGTCGAGCACGACCTGGACGAGTCGGGACAGCTGGTTCCCGTCGAGCGTCCGTACGGGCAGAACAAGGCCGGCCTCGTCGTCGGTCTGGTCACAGCCCGCACCGACCGGCATCCCGAGGGAATGACCCGCGTCGCGCTCTTCGGTGACCCGACGAAGGCACTGGGCACCGTCGCGGAAGCCGAGTGCGCCCGCCTCGTCGCCGGTGTGAACCTGGCCGAGAAGCTGGGGGTGCCGGTCGAGTGGTTCGCGCTGTCGTCCGGCGCGACGATCTCCATGGACAGCGGCACCGAGAACATGGACTGGGTGTCCCGCGGCCTGCGTCGCCTCATCACGTTCACGCAGAACGGTGGCGAGGTCAACGTGATCGTGGCCGGCATCAACGTGGGTGCGCAGCCCTACTGGAACGCCGAAGCCACGATGCTGATGCACACCAAGGGCATCCTCGTCATGACGCCGGACAGTGCCATGGTGCTCACCGGTAAGAACTCGCTCGACTACTCGGGTGGCGTCTCGGCCGAGGACAACTTCGGTATCGGCGGTTACGACCGCGTGATGGGCCCGAACGGTGAGGCGCAGTACTGGGCGCCGAACCTGCCCGCCGCGTGCGAGATCCTGTTCGCGCACTACGACCACGCATATGTCGTTGGCGGAGAACGCTTCCCGCGTCGGGCGCAGACCAGCGACCCGATCGGGCGCGACGTGCGGTCCTTCCCGCACATCCACCCGTCCAGCGACTTCACCACGGTCGGCGACATCTTCTCCGCGGAGACGAACCCGGAACGCAAGAAGCCGTTCGACATTCGCACGGTGATGCGTTCACTCGTCGACCAGGACCACACGGTGCTGGAGCGGTGGGCCGACATGGCGGACGCCGACACGTCCGTCGTGTTCGACGCACACCTCGGCGGTTACCCGGTGAGCGTCATCGGCATCGAGTCGCGGGCCATCGCCCGTAAGGGATGGTCGCCGGCCAACGGTCCCGACCAGTGGACCGCGGGAACGCTGTTCCCGCAGTCGTCGAAGAAGACGGCCCGGGCGATCAACGCCGCCAGCGGGAGCCGTCCGCTCGTGGTGCTGGCCAACCTGTCCGGCTTCGACGGTTCCCCGGACTCGCTGCGGCACATCCAGCTCGAGTACGGTGCCGAGATCGGCCGCGCCATCGTCAATTTCGACGGCCCGATCGTGTTCTGCGTCGTCTCCCGCTACCACGGTGGCGCGTTCGTGGTGTTCTCCGGAGCACTGAACGACAACATGGAGGTGCTGGCGGTCGAGGGTTCGTTCGCGTCGGTCCTCGGTGGTGCCCCCGCCGCGGCCGTGGTGTTCACCCGCGAGGTCAACTCTCGGGTGGCAGCCGACCCGTCGATCCGGGAGCTCGAGGCCAACCTGGCGGGCGCCCAGAACGACGCCCAGCAGGCTCACCTGCGGGTGGAGCTGGCGGCCCAGCAGGCTGCGGTGCGCAACGAGAAGCTCGGTGAGGTCGCGGCCGAGTTCGAGGCCGTGCACAACATCCAGCGGGCACAGCGGGTCGGCTCCGTCGACGCCGTCATCCCGGCCGTCGAGCTGCGCCCGTACATCATCGGTGCGGTCGAGCGCGGCATGCGCCGGGCGGTCGAAGCAGGCAAGTAGTCCCCACCCGAACGGCCGCGGCACCTACCGGGTGTCGCGGCCGTTCGGCGTTTCCGCGACCGTGGGCGGGAAGTCTGCACCGGCCGCATTTCACCTGTTTCGGATGACGCGGGTGCCCCGGCCCGGTGCGATAGTCAGCGCAGAGCGAATTCGACTGTGAATGGAGCGCTGCAATGGACTCTTTCTGGGACTTTCTCTGGGTGATCATCGTCACGTTCGGCTTCGTGGCCTACCTGATCCTGCTGTTCTCCATCATCACCGACCTGTTCCGCGACCATAAGACGTCGGGCTGGGCGAAGGCCATCTGGATCATCTTCCTGTTCTTCGTCCCGCTGCTGACCGCGCTCGTGTATCTGATCGTCAAGAGCGACGGCATGGCCCAGCGGTCGATGGCGGCCGCGCAGGAGGTGAAGCAGGCGCAGGACAGCTACATCCGTTCCGTGGCGGGCAAGTCCTCGGCCGAGCAGATCGCGGACGCGAAGGCCCTGCTCGATGCAGGCACCATCACTCAGGCGGAGTACGACACGCTGAAGGCGAAGGCGCTGAGCAGCTGAGCACCCGATCCACCAGAAGGCCCGCCCACCCGGCGGGCCTTCTTCCGTTTCCGGCCCGCTCAGTCCGCGATCCGTGCCGCGACGTCCCGGAACGCCTGCAGCACCGTGGCCACCGCGGGAACGTCGTCGGCTGCCGGCCGCCGGGCCAGCTCGTAGATGCGGGCCGCCCGCACACCCGAGAGCGGCAGCTGAACCACCGCGCGGCTGGTCACCGCATGACGGGCCAGCAGGGCCACCCCGTGACCGCCGGCGACGAGTTCCTCGATGACACGGAAGTCGTTGATGCGCATCACCACATGCGGCTGCACACCGGTCGCGGCGGCCACCGACATCAGCACGTCGTCGACGGGGAACCCGCCGCGCACACTGATCCACCGCTCGTCCGCCAACTGGTCCGGACGCACCGCATCCTGTCCGGCGAGCGGATGGCCGGGCGGCAGGATGAGGTCGATGGGTTCGCGCATCAGCGGTTCCGCCGTCACCCGCGGCGAGGACGTGTCCGGGGCCCGCTCGTCGCGATGCGTCAGCACCACGTCGTAATCGGCGAGCAGGGTGGGCACCGCGGCGGCGGGCAGGTCCTCGTCGCGCGCCTGCACGTCCACCCCACTGCCCGCGAGCGCGTCCAGCAGTCCGGGCAGCAGCAGCGCGGCACCGGACGGGAACAGCGCCACCCGCACCCGGCCGCGCGGCGAACCGCGGTAGGCGCTCATCTCCGCGGCCGCACGGTCCAGGGCGGCCACGACGTCGTCGGCGCGGACGACGAGGGCCTGACCGGCATCCGTCAGCCGCAGCCGGCGTCCGGCGGGTTCGAGCAGGATCACCCCGGCCTCCCGCGAGAGGATCTTGAGCTGTTGCGACACCGCCGACGGCGTCATCGACAACGCCTCCGCGGTCGCCGCCACCGTCCCGCGGTCCGCCAGCTCGCGCAGCACGCGCAACCGGGTCGCATCCATGTAGCAAAACTACATCGATGATGCACTTTAATGCGCTTGTCCTGATTGTTTCCGGCCCTCACGATGGAATGCATGACCTCCCGCGACCGGCTGCTCGGACTCACCGTCGTCGTCCTGTGGGGGCTCAACTTCCTCGCCATTCGCGCGGGCCTCGATCACTTCCCGCCGTTCTTCTTCGCCGCGCTGCGATTCTTCGTCATCGCGATCCCGGTGATCCTGTTCGTTCCCCGGCCGCAGGTCCCGCTGAAGTGGCTGCTGGTGTACGGCCTCGGGTTCGGCGTCGGCCAGTTCGCATTCCTGTTCTGGGCCATGCACGTCGGCATGCCCACCGGGCTGGCGTCGCTGGTCCTGCAGTCCTCGGCGCCGTTCACCGTGGTCCTCGGCGCGGTCCTGCTACGGGAGCGGCTGCGGCCGACGCAGGTGTGCGGACTGCTGGTGGCGATGGCCGGAATGACACTCATCGGCTGGGACCGCGCCCAGCACGCCGCGCTGCTGCCGGTGGCCCTGACGTTGCTCGCGGGACTGTCGTGGGCGCTGGGCAACATCGGCAACCGCAAGGCCGCGTCGGACCAGCCGATGCGGCTGATGCTGTGGATGTGCGTCATTCCGCCGCTGCCGATGCTGGCGCTGTCGCTGGGCGTCGAGGGTCCCTCGGCGGGCTGGGACTCCCTGACGTCGTCGCTGGAGGGCAACGGCCCGCTCGCGCTCGCAGGCCTCGCCTACATCGTGATTCTCGGCACGGTCGCGGGCTCGGGTCTGTGGACGGCCCTCCTCAGCCGCTACCCCGCCGGGATGGTCGCGCCGTTCTCCCTGCTGGTTCCCATCGTCGGGATCGGGGCGTCCTGGCTGGTGCTGCACGAGGAGCCGAGCGTCCTGTCGCTGATCGGCGGGGCCGTCGTCATCGCCGGCGCCGCCGCCACCCAGGTGCGCGGCAAGGTGCGTCCGAGCACACTTTCGCACTCACCTGCCCCTGCGCGAGTCGGCGTCTGACCGGACCCTGTGCAAAACTCGCGGAGTGAGTACTGGAACTGGGATCACGACGCGTGGCAAGGTCGCCCTGCGCGCAGCGGCGACGGCCTCCTGGGCGTCGCAGAAGGCGGGCCGCGGCAAGGGCTCGATGATCGGCGGCCTGATCGCCCTGAAGATCGACCCGACGCTGATGGAGCAGCTGGGCGCCGGCCGGCGCACCGCGGTGATCACCGGCACCAACGGTAAGTCCACCACCACCCGGATGACGGCGGCGGCGCTCTCCACGCTCGGTGAGGTCGCGACACAGGCCGACGGCGCCAACATGGACGCCGGCATCGTCGCGGCACTGAGCACCCGCGTCCACGCGCCCCTCGCCGCCCTCGAGGTCGACGAACTCCACGTCCCGCACGTCAGTGACGCCGTCAATCCCGAGGCCCTGGTTCTGCTCAACCTCAGCCGCGACCAGCTCGACCGCGTCGGCGAGATCAACATGATCGAACGCAAACTCCGCGCCTGCGTCGCCGCGCACCCGGAGTCCGTCGTGATCGCCAACTGCGATGACGTCCTCGTCACCTCGGTGGCCTACGACGCGAAGAACGTCATCTGGGTGGCCGCCGGCGGCGGGTGGGCCAGCGACGCCGCCAGCTGTCCGCGCACCGGCGAACCCATCGTCTGGGAGGGCTCGCACTGGCGCAGCACGGGTTCCGACTTCGCGCGCCCAACCCCCAACTGGTGGCTCGACGACGAAAACCTGTACGGGCCCGACGGTCTGAAGATCCCGATGACCCTCGCCCTGCCCGGGCGCGCCAACCGCGGCAACGCCGCGCAGGCCGTCGCCGCGGCGGTCGCGATGGGCGCGAAGGCGGACGACGCAGTCGCCGCGGCGTCCACCGTCCAGGAGGTCGCGGGCCGCTACAGCACCGTCGAGGTCGGGTCGCACTCCGTGCACATGCTGCTCGCCAAGAATCCCGCCGGCTGGCAGGAAGCGCTGTCGATGATCGACCCGACCGTCGACGGACTCGTGATCGCCGTCAACGGGCAGGTTCCCGACGGCGAGGACCTGTCCTGGCTGTGGGACGTGCGGTTCGAGCACTTCGAGGGCGTCAAGGTGGTGGCCGCCGGCGAACGCGGCACCGACCTGGCCGTCCGCCTCACCTACGCCGGCGTCGAGCACACGCTCGACCCGAACCCGTTGCGGGCCATCGCATCCTGCCCACCCGGCCGCGTCGAGGTGCTCGCCAACTACACCGCCTTCCGCGACCTGAACACCGCCATCGCGAAGGAGGCGCGCAATGCCTGACTCGACCGTACGCATCGGCCTGGTGCTGCCCGACGTGATGGGCACCTACGGCGACGGCGGCAACGCCCTGATCCTCCGGCAGCGACTGCGCATGCGCGGATACGACGCGGAGATCGTCGAGATCACGCTGAACGACCCGGTCCCGGAGTCCCTCGACGTCTACACGCTCGGTGGAGCCGAGGACTCGGCGCAGCGCCTCGCCACCCGGCACCTCGCCAAGCACCCCGGACTGCAGAAGGCCGCCGAACGCGGCGCCCCCGTCCTGGCGATCTGCGCCGCGATCCAGGTGCTCGGCAACTGGTACGAGACGTCGAGCGGCGAACGCGTCGACGGCGTCTCGATGCTCGACGTCACCACGTCCCCGCAGCCGACGCGTTCCATCGGTGAAGTGATCACGACACCACAGATGGACGGATTGACGCAGCCGCTCACGGGGTTCGAAAACCACCGCGGCGGAACCACACTCGGCGCCGACGCCCGCGGCCTCGCCCGGGTCACGCACGGCGTCGGCAACGGCGTCGGGGACGGACTCGAAGGCGTCGTCCAGGGTTCCGTGATCGGCACGTACATGCACGGACCCGCGCTCGCCCGCAACCCCGAACTCGCCGACCTGCTCCTGAAGCGGGCACTGGGCGTCGACGAACTCGCCCCCCTCGACCTGCCCGAGGTCGCACAGCTGCGCCGGGAGCGCCTGCGCGTCTAGGCATGTGAGTGGCAAAGCGTCGCCCCGCACTCTTTCTCACTCACCTGCGCACGTGAGTGAGAAAGAGTGGCCGGGCACTCTTTCTCACTCACGTGGGCAGGCCGGACAGCGACGCGACGCATCGGCCCAGCCTTCGCGGACCAACACCCGGCGCACTTCCTCGAATACCCCGCAGGGGTCGCGGGTCGTCTCCTCCCACCCATAGACCAGCCGTGGACGGTCGGCGAGCTCCGCCGCGTTGTCGCGCCGACGGTCACGGAAACGGGACTGTTGTGCGCTGTGATACTGCTGCCCGTCGAGCCGGACGATCAGCGGCACACCCCTGGGGCTGTAATCGACGTCCTCGTACAGAATCCGGCCGTCCACGACGTGCGGCATCTGACGTTTCCCGCTCGGCAGCCCGTGCGCCCGTTCGACGTCGACTGCGTAGCGATGTTCGAGGGCCGATTGAACGCCGTCGCCGAGCAGCATCACGGCGTCGGCGATGTCGGTCGCATACCGGTGTGGACGCCGGACCTCGAGTTTCCGCCGGAGCACCTCGACGTGGATCTTGCCACTGGTAGCGGCCTCGACGAATCGCAGGGCCGCCTCCCGCGGGGTGGCCTCGGACACCGCAAGGTCGATCACCGTGTCGGCCAACGATGTCCGTGGCCGGCGAAACGGGACCCAGATGTGCTCGAACGCGCGGGACCGATGGACCACGACGCCACCGTGAACGAGTGCGTTGCTTGCCGAGGTCGGGCGCGGACCTCCGGGTGCGCGGACCGTCGGCCTCTGATTCACGGCCGAGCAGTTGTAAGGGACGGTGATGTGGACCGGCGCCGACGGGTCGTCGACGCGGAGCATTCCCCACTCCTCGGCCGCGGTCCGGTGACTCAGGATCGCCCGGCCGCCGTACAGGAGTGCGGCGGAGAGGGCCATCGGGCGGGTGAGTGGACCGTTGGTGACCGCGATGACGCGCGGCAGCACCCGCAACCACTGGCCGGACACCACACGATGCCGGAGTGCGGTGGCACTGACGCCGTGCGCCCGGAGCTGTGCCGTGGTGACGACGCCGTCCTGGGCGTCGAGAATGGCCTGCCATGAGTCGTGTTCCATGCCCGGAACGGTGTCGGCCCGCCCCGACAGGAACCGCCCCTTTCAACCACGTTTTCCACAGCCTGTGGATAACCCATGTGAGTGCCAATGTGCATTCGGGTACACATCGGCACTCGCATGCCGGGCGCAACCGAAGGGTTGCAGAACGGCAGAAAGAGTGCAACCATGGAGTTGCACATCAACCGTCGTCGAAAAAGGTGGCCCACCATGGACGCATCGAGCAGCATCACCCGGACCGTTGTCGTGAACGCCCCGAGATCGGCGGTGTGGGCGGCGATCACGGATCCCGACAAGATCAGCCAGTGGTTCGGGCAGCGCACGTCGCTCGACCTCAGCGTCGGCGGCAAGGCCGCCTTCACCTGGGACGAGCACGGCACCGCCCGCGCCGTCGTCACGGAGGTCGACGAACCGAACGCCTTCGGCTTCCGCTGGGCCGCCGACATCGACGCCGACCCGGTGGTCGGCAACTCCACCCTGGTGCGGTTCACGCTGTCCGAGCACGCCGCCGGCACCGAACTGACCGTCGTCGAGACCGGGTTCGACACCCTCGACCGCGACGTCGCCGACCAGAAGCGGGCCCGCGAGGGCAACGTCCAGGGCTGGCACGCCGAACTCGACGAACTGGTCGCGTACCTGCACGGCGTGAAGGCATGACGGTGGGCACGTACGCCGAACTGGCCTCGGTGTTCGCGGCGCTGTCCGACGAGACCCGCTGGGAGATTCTGACCGAACTCGGCCGGGCCGACCAGTCGGCGTCGTCGCTCGCCACCCGGCTTCCGGTGTCGAGGCAGGCCATCGCGAAGCATCTGAATGCGCTGCAGGCCTGCGGGCTGGTGGAGTCGGTGAAGGTGGGCCGCGAGATCCGCTACCGCGCGCTGGGCGCAGAGCTCAACAAGACGGCGCGAACCCTGGAACGGATCGGCGCCGAGTGGGATCGCCGCCTGGCCGCCATCAAGCAGATCGCGGAATCGATGGAGGAGTAAAGACCCCAGACAGGGGTTCGGCCGGGAATGCTTCTGCATTCTCGGCCGGATCTCTGCTTCTCGAGTTTTCTCTGCTCACAGGTACATTTCCTCGATCCGCATCACTGACGATACACGCGAGTGATCTACGTCACAAGAGGTTCCAGCGGAGTTTTCTTCGTCCGATCGTGTCCCGGCATCGCGAGGGAGACCGCGAACACCAGGACCGCAAGGACCGCGCACACCCCGTAGGCCAACGAGAATCCGGCAGCCGAGGCGACACCACCCACCATGCTCGCCGCCAGGACGGTCGCGACCACCGCGCTGCACATCGTGGTGCCCATCGTCCGCAAAAGCACGTTGACACCGTTGGCCGCAGCCATCTGCGTGGACGGCACGGCCCGGACGATCAGCATCGGCAGCGTGCTGTACACCAGGGCGGTGCCGACGGCCGCGACACCGAGCGCGGCGATCACCATCCACAACTCCTTGTGCGGCACGGTGTGCAGCGCGTAGCCGAGGACGAGACAGATCGCGCCCGACAGGATCGTCACCTTCGACCCGTAGCGTTCGGACACCCGGGCCCCTACCTGCGCGAAGACGATCATCGACAGGCTGGTCGGCAGCTGGCACACCGCGGCCTGGAGGATCGTCAGGCCGTAACCGGCGTCCCCGCGGGGCGCCTGAAGCAGCTGGGTGGTGATGAGGGCATTTCCGTAGAATGCGAAACCGACGAGCAGCGCCATGACGTGCGGCAGCAGCACCGACCGTCGCGCAGACACCCGCAGGTCCACCAGCGGGTTCCGGTTGCGTAGCTGCTGATATCCCCACAGCGCGAACAGGAACACCGCGGACGCGAACATGCCCAGCACAGCGGGACTACCCCAGCCCCACGAGCTGCCCTGGGTGATCGGGACGAGCAGGCAGACGAGGGCCGCGGTCAGACCGACGGCGCCGACCCCGTCGAATCGTCCGCCCGACCGCACCTCGGACTCGCGGATGAACAGCACCGCGGCCGTGGTGACCGCGAGCCCGATTCCCGCGATGACCCAGAAGAGGACGTGCCAGTTGGAGTACTCGGCGACGGAGGCCGCGAACGGCAGTCCGAGCGCTGTGCCGATCCCGAGGGTCGAGCTCATCATGGCGATCGCGCCGTTGACCTTCTCCCGCGGCAATTCGTCGCGGAGGATCGAGATTCCGACCGGGATGACGGCGGCGCCTGCCCCCTGCAGTCCCCGCGCGAAGATCAGGAACGCGATGTCGGACGTCACAGCGCAGATCAACGCTCCGAGCGTCATGAAGACGAAGGCGACGAGGAGCATCCGCTTCTTGCCGAACATGTCGGCAAGCCTGCCGAAGATCGGGGTGACGACCGCACCGACCAGGAGGGTGGTGGTGATCAGCCACGACACCGACGTCTGACTCGCGCCGGTGAACGTCGGCATGCTGGGCAGGAGGGGCACCATGACCGTCTGCAGGACGGCCTGGAACACGCCCGCGAACGCGAGAATCGGGAAGAGGTAACGCGATCCGCCGGCAGAGTCCGGCGGTGCGACCGGCTGATTGGCTAGCACCGACAGTGGGCGCGGCAACGAGATCGTCAAGCGTCACCCCTTGCACAGCTGGTAAATGGCTGTTCACCACATTAGGTGAACAACCATTTACCCCGCAAGCCGGACAATCCGCCCTCAGCCGTCGAGCAACTCCTGCACCAGCGGGGCGTAGTGCGCCACCACCTCTTCCGGGGTGCCCGTCGCGTGCTCCTGCATCATCTTGCGACGCATGACGGCGAGACCCGTCAGCATCGACATCACCAGTTCGGCGCGCAACCGGGCATCCGGACCGGGCAGTCGTTCGGCCAACGCGTCGATCATCTGCGTCGAATAGTTGGCGCGCAGCTTGCGGCTGCTCTCCTCGCTCGGCCCGCTCATGAACAGGATGTTCAGCGACAGCGGCTTGTACGGTTCGAGCGGCCGCGCGAACATCGACACCATCCGCTCACCGAGACCGTCCAGCGGACCGCTGAACACGACCTCCGCGGCCGCACGGAAATCGACGAGCGCATCGAACAACTGCTCCTTCGACCCGAAGTACTTGATGATCAGGGGTGCGCTGACCCCGGCGTCCTCGGCAATGTCCTTGAGCGTGATCTCCCGGTACGGACGCGTCGCGAACGCCCGGCCCGCAGCGTCGACGATCAGCGACCGCGACTGCTCGGCCGTCCGCTTCACCGGCGCGGCAGTACCCGGATCCGACGTCACAGCGTGCGTCTCCCCGACAACGCCCTGCCCAGCGTGAGCTCGTCGGCGAACTCGAGGTCGCCGCCCATCGGCAGACCCGACGCGAGCCGGCTGACCGTCAACCCGGGAAAGTCCCGAAGCATCCGCACCAGATACGTCGCGGTTGCCTCCCCCTCCGTGTTGGGGTCGGTCGCGATGATCACCTCGGAGACGTCGACGCCGTCCTCCTGATTGCCGATGCGCGCGAGCAACTCCCGGATACGGAGCTGATCGGGGCCCACTCCGGACAGCGGATCGAGCGCCCCGCCCAGCACGTGATAGCGGCCCTTGAACTCGCGTGTGCGCTCGACGGCCTGGACGTCTTTCGGCTCCTCGACCACACAGATCACCGTGCGGTCACGGCGCGGATCGGCACAGATGCGGCAGTGCTCCTTGTCGGAGACCGTGCCGCACACCACACAGAACTGGACGCCGTCGCGCACCCGCTGCAGCGCATTCTTGAGCCGGTCGATCTCCGGCGGTTCGACGCTGAGCAGGTGGAACGCGATGCGCTGTGCGCTCTTCGGCCCGACGCCGGGCAGCTTGCCGAGCTCGTCGATCAGATCCTGAACCGGACCTTCGTACACGCCGCGCCTCTAGAAACCGGGAAGACCGGGCAGGCCTCCCCCACCGAATCCACCGGCGAGCGGACCGAGCTTCTGCGCCGCGATCTCCTGCGCCTTGTTCGACGCGTCCTCGATCGCACCGATCACGAGGTCCTGCAGAGTCTCCACATCGTCGGGATCGACGACCTTCGGATCGATCTTCAGACCGACCACTTCACCTGTCCCCTTGACCGTCGCGGTCACGAGTCCGCCACCGGCCTGCCCGGTGACCTCGGCCTCGGCCATCTCCTGCTGAGCGGCCATCAGCTGCTGCTGCATCTGCTGCGCCTGCGCGAGGAGCTGCGACATGTCGGGTTGTCCACCTGGTTGCACTGACGTGGTCCTTTCTGCTGTTTCCCCTGCCAGAGTAGACCGTGACCGTCAGTGCGGTCCGGCGCCGACGCCGTCGTGGGACTCACGCCGACGGCGCCGGAGCGAACCGGCGTCGCGTCAGGCGAGTTCGCGCTCGAGGTTCGCCAGCACCTGCGCCTGAATCTTCTTCAGACCCAGCGGGGCGAACGTCTTCTCGAAGAAGCCGCCGATGCCGCCCGCGCCCTTCCACTCGCTGGACGTGGTGACCGTCGAACCGCTGCCGCTCGGGGCCACGACCCAGGTGGTGACGAGCGACGAGTTCGCGTCCGTCTCGGTGATCGTGTTGCCCGCCACGGTGACCGTGGCCTTGATGTCGCGGGACCGCTTCTCGGTGGCCTTCAACGTCCACTGCGCGACGGTGCCGCCGCCCTGCCCGCCCTCGAGGACGCGGTAGTCCAGGTACTGCTCCGAGAGGATGCGCGGACGCACCGTCTCGTAGTCCGTCAAAGCCGCGAGCGCCTTCTCCGGTGTGGCTGCGACGGTGATCGAACTGCTCGCGCTGACCTGGCCCACTGTTCTGACTCCTCTTGTACGATTTGTACGAAACTGCTTCCTCCTCCCATCCTGCCTTCCGTCCGCGAGTCCGGGCGATGACGTGGCAATCTATTGTGAGGTAGCTCACTTCGACGTGGTCACGACCCGCACATTGATGAGACATTTGTGTGAATCTTCGGTCGACCGCGCCGATATGCGTGGCCTGAACCCGCGGAGAGGGATAGCGTCAGGGTGTGGCTGCCTCTTCGGTTGAACTACTGAAAAGCATGCGGGAGGGTGGACGCCCCTTCCGTGCGCATCGCACTCTGCCCGTCACCGGGATCGACGCTCACCGCGCCGGCGTCGAACGGCTTCTCGCGTCCTACCGCGCGATTCCCACGGACGCCACCGTGCGACTCGCGAAGAAGACGTCCAACCTGTTCCGCGCGCGGGCCCAGACCAGCGCGCCCGGCCTCGACGTCTCCGGCCTCGGCGGAGTCATCTCGGTAGACCCCCAGGCCCGGACCGCGGATGTCGCCGGAATGTGCACGTACGAGGACCTGGTGGACGCCACCCTGCCGTACGGGCTGGCGCCGCTGGTGGTTCCGCAGCTCAAGACCATCACGCTCGGCGGCGCGGTCACCGGTCTCGGCATCGAGTCGACGTCGTTCCGCAACGGGCTCCCCCACGAATCGGTCCTCGAGATCGACGTCCTGACCGGTAGCGGCGACATCGTCACCGCGACACCAGAAGGCGAGAACTCCGACCTGTTCTGGGGATTCCCCAACTCCTACGGAACCCTCGGCTACTCCACACGACTGCGCATCCAGCTCGAGCCCGTCAAACGGTATGTGGCACTGCGCCATCTGCGTTTCGACTCCCTGGACGAGCTGCAGTCGGCGATGGATCGCATCGTCTCCGAACGCGTCCACGACGGCATCACCGTCGACTACCTGGACGGCGTCGTGTTCACCGCGAGCGAAAGTTATCTGACGCTGGGCCATCAGACCGACGAGGGCGGCCCCGTCAGCGACTACACCGGCCAGAACATCTTCTACCGGTCCATCCAGCACAGTTCCGTGAACCACCCCAAAACGGACAAACTCACCATCCGAGACTACCTGTGGCGCTGGGACACCGACTGGTTCTGGTGCTCGCGCGCCTTCGGCGCCCAGAACCCCACCATCCGCCGCCTGTGGCCGAAGAACCTCCTCCGCAGCAGCTTCTACTGGAAGCTCATCGCCCTCGACCACAAGTACGACATCGGCGACCGACTCGAGAAGCGCAAGGGCAACCCGCCGCGCGAACGCGTCGTGCAGGACGTCGAAGTGCCCATCGAGCGCACCGCGGACTTCGTCCGCTGGTTCCTCGACGAGATCCCGATCGAACCGCTGTGGCTGTGCCCGTTGCGGTTGCGTGAACCCGCCCCCGCCGGCGCGTCCGCACAACGCCCCTGGCCCCTGTACCCCCTCGAACCGAAACGCACGTACGTGAACATCGGATTCTGGTCGTCGGTGCCCATCGTCCCGGGCCGACCCGAGGGGGCAGCGAATCGGCTGATCGAGGACAAGGTCAGCGACTTCGACGGACACAAGTCCCTCTACTCCGATTCGTACTATTCACGAGAAGACTTCGAACGCCTCTACTACGGCGGCGATCGATACACGGAACTGAAAAAACGCTACGACCCGAAATCACGATTACTGGACCTTTTCTCCAAGGCGGTGCAACGTCGATGACAACCCTGAAAGCTTCACACTCCCAAGACCACAAGCTGACCATCGCAGAGATTCTCGAAATTCTGTCCGACGGCATGCTCCCCCTGCGGTTCTCCGCCTACGACGGCAGCGCCGCCGGCCCGGAGGACGCCCCCTACGGACTCCACCTCAAGACGACCCGGGGCACCACCTACCTGGCGACCGCCCCCGGCGACCTCGGCATGGCCCGGGCCTACGTGTCCGGCGACCTCGAGGCCCGCGGCGTCCACCCCGGCGACCCGTACGAGATCCTCCGCGTCATGGGCGACGAACTACACTTCCGTCGTCCGTCCGCACTTACGCTCGCCGCCATCACGCGCTCACTCGGCTGGGATCTGCTGCGCCCCATCGCCCCTCCCCCGCAGGAGCATCTCCCTCGGTGGCGTCGAGTCGCGGAAGGGTTGCGGCACTCCAAGTCCCGCGACGCCGAAGTCATCCACCACCACTACGACGTCTCGAACACCTTCTACGAGTACGTCCTCGGCCCGTCCATGACGTACACGTGCGCGTGCTACGACAACACCGAGCAGACCCTCGAAGAGGCGCAGGACAACAAGTACCGCCTCGTCTTCGAGAAGCTCGGCCTCCAGCCCGGCGACCGACTGCTCGACATCGGTTGCGGCTGGGGATCGATGGTCCGGTACGCCGCCCGCCGCGGCGTCAAGGTCATCGGCGCCACCCTGTCCCGCGAACAGGCCGAATGGGCACAGAAGGCCATCGCCGAAGAAGGACTGTCCGACCTCGCCGAGGTCCGGTTCTCCGACTACCGCGACGTCCCCGAGACCGGATTCGACGCCATCTCCTCGATCGGCCTGACCGAGCACATCGGCGTCGGCAACTACCCCGCCTACTTCGGCCTGCTGCAGAGCAAGCTCCGCGAGGGCGGCCGGCTGCTGAACCACTGCATCACCCGGCCCGACAACCAGAGTCAGGCGCGCGCAGGCGGCTTCATCGACCGGTACGTCTTCCCCGACGGCGAACTCACCGGCTCCGGACGCATCATCACCGAAATCCAGAACGTCGGACTCGAGGTGCGGCACGAGGAGAACCTGCGCGAGCACTACGCACTCACCCTCGCCGGATGGTGCCAGAACCTCGTCGACAACTGGGACGCCTGCGTCGCCGAGGTCGGCGAAGGTACCGCACGTGTGTGGGGTCTCTACATGGCCGGGTCGCGACTGGGCTTCGAACGCAACGTCGTTCAGCTGCACCAGGTCCTCGCCGTCAAGCTCGGCCCCAAGGGCGAGGCGCATGTCCCGCTGCGTCCGTGGTGGCAGTAGGCGGCTCCGCCGCCCGTGCGCCTTTTTGGTAGCTAGGACAACCAGAAAGGCGCACAGGCCCGGCAGGGGTTTTCGCCGGGCCTGATCCACCCCTCCCTCACCAGCACGGTCTCCACTTCGCCGGCCACCACGCAGGGGTTCTTCGTCACCTCGTCGAACCCTTAGACGAGTCGCGGACGCCCCTGCAGTTCCGCGGCGTTATCACGTCGACGGTCCCGGAACGCGACCTCCGCCATGGCATGCGCGCGGCGACCGTCGAGTCGCACGATGAGCGGCACACCGTGATCGGTGTAGTCGCAGTCCTCGAACAGGGTGCGCCCGTCCACGACCACCGGCGACTGCCGCCGAGCCCGGGGAAGCCCGTGCGCGTCCTCGACATCGATCGCGTAGCGGTATTCGAGCACCGACTGGACGCCGTCGGCGAGCAGTCGCACCGCATCCACAAGCGCCTTGCCGTAACGACGCGGTCGTCGCTCCTCCATGCGTCGCCGGATGTCGCGCAGTGGGATCCGGGCACTGGTCACGAGAGCGATGAGCCGGGTGTAGGCGTCCCGTGCCGTGGGCTCGGCGATCGCGAGGTCGAGTGCAGTGTCGGCTCGCGTCGTGCGAGGCGGATCCGTGTCGACGGCAATGTAATCGTGGGCCCTCGACCTGTGCACCACGACACCGGGATGCAGCGGTGAGGACAGAGCGATCGGATTACCCGGCTTACGCGACGGACGCATGCCCGTCTCACTCTGGCACCGCGACGACTTCCCGTAGGGCACCGTGATGTGGATCGGCTCGCCGTCGCGGCGAGGGACCATCCCCCATTCCTCCGCGGCGGTGATGTGGCTGAGCATCGAATGGCCGCCGCCGTAGAGGAGAGCGGCGGACAGGATCATGTCCCGGGTCAACGGGCCGTTGGTGACGGCATAGACGCCTTGGAGGACACGGCGCCACTGCCCCGAGTCCAGGAGATGACGAACCCTCCCCCGGGAGAAGCCGAACGGCTCGAGTTGGGACTGCGTGACGATCCCGAACTGGGTGTCGACTAGGCGCTGAAAGTCGTGGAGATCGATGTCGGTCATACGGCGCATCGTCCGATGCGCATCCGACTCCGATGCCGACAAAAACGCGGTTATCCACGATGCCTGTGGATAACCGCGAAGTTGTGGATAACCCGCCCCGTGCGCCTTTTTGGTTGTTGCAGCTACCAAAAAGGCGCACGGGCGGCGGAGCCGCCTATTTCAGCGACGCCGGCGGGGTGAAGCGCTCACCGTACTTGGCGGCGAGTTCCTCGGCGCGCTCGACGAAGCCCGCCTGGCCGCCTTCGTAGCCCTGGATGTACTGCGACACACCGCCGGTCCAGGCGGGGAAGCCGATACCCATGATGGAGCCGATGTTGGCGTCGGCGGTGGTGAGGAGCACGCCTTCGTCGAAGCACTTCTGCGTCTCGATGGCCTCGATGAACAGCATGCGCTCGATGAGGTCCTGGAACGGGACCTCGAGTTCCTTGGAACCGAAGTTCTCCCGGAGACCGGACCACAGGCCGGTGCGCTTGCCGTCGGCGTAGTCGTAGAAGCCGGCGCCGCCGAGTTTGCCCTTGCGGTCGAACTTCTCCACGAGTGTGTTGATGACGTCGCCCGCCGGGTCGGCTGGCAGTTCCTTGCCCTCGGCGAGCAGCGCGTCCGCGGACTCCTTGCGGATCTTCTGCATGAGCGTGAGGTTCAGCTCGTCGGACAGCTGCAGTGGTGCCGCCGGGTAGCCGGCCTGCATGCCTGCCTGCTCGATGGTGGCGGGCTCGATGCCCTCCGCCAGCATGGCGATGGCCTCGTTGATGAACGTGCCGATGACGCGCGAGGTGAAGAAGCCACGCGAGTCGTTGACGACGATCGGCGTCTTGCGGATGGCCTGCACGTAGTCGAAGACGCGCGCGAGGGCTTCATCGGACGTCTTCTCGCCGCGGATGATCTCGACGAGCGGCATCTTGTCGACGGGGGAGAAGAAGTGGATTCCGATGAAGTCCTCTTGGCGCTTCACGCCCGTCGCCAGGCCGGTGATCGGCAGGGTCGACGTGTTCGAGCCGAGCAGGGCCTTCGGGTCGACGATGTCCTCGATCTCCTGGAACACCTTGTGCTTCAGGTCCTGCGACTCGAACACGGCCTCGATGACGAAGTCGACACCGGCGAAGTCGGTGGGGTCGGCGGTCGGCGTGATGCGGTCGAGCAGCGTCTTCGACTTCTCCTCGGTGGTCTTGCCGCGCGAGAGTGCCTTGGCCTCGATGCCCTCGGAGTACGCCTTGCCCTTGTTGGCGGCCTCGATGGTGACGTCCTTGAGGACGACGTCGAAACCGGCCTTCGCGGACACGTAGGCGATGCCCGCGCCCATCATTCCGGCACCGAGCACACCGACCTTGGTGATCGGGGTCTTCTCGATGCCCTCGGGGCGGGAGGCGCCGGAGTTGATGGCCTGCAGGTCGAAGAAGAATGCCTGGATCATGTTCTTCGCGACCTGGCCGGTGACCAGCGACGTGAAGTAGCGGGCCTCGATGAGGAGCGCGTTGTCGATGTCGACCTGCGAACCCTCGACGGCGGCGGCCATGATGGCGCGCGGTGCCGGCATGGGAGCGCCCTTGAGCTGCTTGCGCAGGTTCGCGGGGAACGCGGGCAGGTTGGCTGCGAACGCCGGGGTGGACGGGGTGCCGCCGGGGATCCGGTAGCCCTTCTTGTCCCACGGCTGGACGCCGCCCTCGGGGTTGGCCTTGATCCACGCCTTCGCGGCGGGCACGAGCTCCTCGACCGAGGACACGACCTCGTCGACGAGTCCGACCTCCTTGGCCTGCACCGGTCCACGCTGCTGGCCCTGGAGCAGCACCTGCATGAGCGCGTTCTGCAGGCCGAGCATGCGGACGGTGCGCACGACGCCACCGCCGCCGGGCAGCAGGCCGAGGGTGACCTCGGGCAGGCCGATCTTGACGCCCTTCACGTCCGCGGCGACGCGGTGATGCGTGGCCAGGGCGATCTCGAGTCCGCCACCGAGTGCGGCACCGTTGATGGCGGCGACGACGGGCTTGCCGAGCGTCTCGAGGCGGCGCAGGTCCGACTTGATCGCGACGCTGTGGCTGTAGATCTCGTCGGCGTTCTCCGGACCGACCTTGATCATGTTCTTCAGGTCGCCGCCGGCGAAGAACGTCTTCTTACCGGACGTGATGACGACACCGGTGATGGAGTCCTTCTCGTCGACGAGGCGGTCGACGGTCGCCTTCATCGAGGAGATGCAGGCGTCGTTCATGGTGTTCGCGCCCTGGTTGGGATCGTCGATGGTGAGCACGACGATGCCGTCGGCGTCCTGCTCCCAGTTGATGATGTTCTGCTCGCTCACTGCTTCAAGTCTCCTGATGGTCCGGGCGGTCAGACGCGCTCGATGATGGTGGCGACGCCCATACCGCCGCCGATGCACAAGGTGATGAGGGCGTAGCGCGCGTTACGACGCTCGAGCTCGTCGATCATGGTGCCGGTGATCATGGCGCCGGTGGCTCCGAGCGGGTGACCCATCGCGATGGCACCGCCGTTGACGTTGAGCTTCTCGTCCGGGATGTTCAGGTCCTTCTGGAACTTGAGCACGACGGACGCGAACGCCTCGTTGATCTCGAACAGGTCGATGTCGTCGACGGTCAGACCGGCGGCGGCGAGGACCTTCTTCGAGGCCGGGGTCGGGCCGGTGAGCATGATCGTGGAGTCGGCACCGCTGGTGGCCGTCGCGACGACGCGGGCGCGGGGGGTCAGGCTCATGTCCTTGCCCGCCTGCTCGGATCCGACGAGGACCAGTGCGGCGCCGTCGACGATGCCGGAGCTGTTGCCGCCGTGGTGGACGTGGTTGATCTTCTCGACCCAGTGGTACTTCTGCAGCGCGACGGCGTCGAAGCCGCCCATCTCGCCGACACCGGCGAACGACGGGTTGAGGCCCGCGAGGTTCGCGAGTGTGGTGCCGGGACGCATGTGCTCGTCCTGGTCGAGGACGGTGAGGCCGTTGATGTCCTTGACCGGGACGACGGACTTGGCGAAGTAGCCGCCGGTCCACGCCTTCGCGGCGAGGTCCTGCGAGCGGACGGCGTACGCGTCGACGTCCTCGCGGGAGAAGCCCTCGATGGTGGCGATCAGGTCGGCGCCCACGCCCTGGGGAACGAAGTAGTTGTCGTAGTTGGTGGCCGGGTCGAGCGCCCACGGTCCACCGTCGGAGCCCATCGGCACGCGGGACATCGACTCGACGCCGCCGGCGATGACCAGTTCGTCCCAGCCGGAGCGCACCTTCTGCGCGGCGGTGTTGACGGCCTCGAGGCCGGACGCGCAGAACCGGTTCAGCTGGACGCCGCCGACGGTGTCGGGCAGTCCGGCGTCGTTGACCGCGACGCGGGCGATGTCCATGCCCTGGTCGCCGACGGGGGTGACGACGCCGAGGATCAGGTCCGAGATGCGATCCTCGTCAAGGTCGGGAAAGCGGGCGCGGAGCTCGTCGATCAGGCCGGTGACCAGCGCGATCGGCTTGACCGAGTGCAGCGAACCGGTCTTCTTTCCGCGGCCACGCGGGGTGCGGATGGCTTCATAAATGAATGCCTCTGTGGTCACTGTGGAGTGTTCCTTCCTTATCTGCGTCGACGCCGACCGTGCACACGGCGCTCTGCACGGGGCATACCCCGGCACGTCCACCTTAGAACGTGTTGCAAAACGGAAGGAAGGACCGAAGCGATCCTGGATCGTGACCCAGGCGATCACGCCCGGCCGATCGGCGCGCTGCCCGGCCCGCCTTTTCGTGCTGTAATGACGCCCACCCGCAGTTCGCAGCACCACTACCACCGGATGTTCGCCGAGCACCGGCTGGATGCGATTCTGCGTCCCGGCTCGCTCACCCACGGGGTGCGGCGCGACGCACTCCTGAAACTGCCGCGGCGGTGTGACTCCGCGCGGTCAGGCGTCGAGACCGAGACCCGCGTCCCGTGCCCGGACGATCGCGGTGGGACGGTCGGGCACACCGAGTTTGGCCAGCACGTTCGACACGTGATTGCGTACCGTCTTGGGGCTCAGCACGAGTCGCCGCGAAATGCTCGCGTTGTCGTAGCCGCGGGCGACGAGGTCGAGGACCTCACGCTCCCGGTCGGTCAGCTCGGGAAACACCGTGGGACCCACCCTGCGTGAGGCGGCCATGAAGCTCATCGCACGGGCCGCCACCGCGGCGCCGAGGATCGCCTCACCGTTGGCGACCGCCCGGACCGCCCGTTCGACCTCCCCCGGATCGGCCCCCTTCACCAGATAGCCGCGAGCCCCGGCGCGCACCGACGCGACCAGTGATTCGTCGTCCTCGTGCATGGTCACCACGAGCACCCGCAGTGCGGGATGCCGCTCGACGAGCCGCCGGGTGGCGTCCACCCCCGAGCCGTCCCCGAGTTCGAGGTCCATCAGCACCACGTCGACGTCCCCGTCGACGACGTCGAGCGCCTCGGCGACGGAGCTGGCCTGCGCGGCCACCTCCATGCCGTCCAGGGTCGACAGCAACGCGACCATGCCCAGCCGGAACACCGGGTGATCGTCGACGACGGCGACCCGGATGGACGAGGTGGTGGAATTCGTGGTGCCTGCGCTCATGATGCGGTCAACGGTAACCGGGCCGTGACCACCGTGCCTGTCGGACGGCCGGATTCGATGTGGAGCGTGCCGCCGAGTTCGTGGGCACGCTCCCGCATCGACCGGGTTCCGACGCCGCCGCCCCCAGCCGGATCGAACCCGCACCCGTCGTCGTGGATGACGACCGTCAGCATCTCCCGCGCGAACGTGGCGTCGACGCGGCAGCCGTCGGCGCCGCTGTGCCTGCGCGCGTTGGTGACGGCCTCGACGACGATCCCGTACGCCGCGGCGCTGATCTCGGCCCCCAGCCTCGGCGGCGAATCGGCTTGCACCCGCAGCTGGAAGCCGCTGCGAGACTGGTTGGCTGCCAGTTCGTGTAGCGCCGGGACCAATCCGAGCTCGTCGAGCACCGGCGGGAACATGCTGCGCGACAGCTGCCGGACCCCCTCCACCTGATGGTCGAGTTGCTCCTGCAGCGCGTCGATGAGTTCCGCGGCGGCGGCCGGATCCGAGCCGAGCAGGTTCCGGGCGCCCTGCAGGCCGAGTCGGATACCCGCGAGCGACGGACCGAGCCCGTCGTGCAGTTCGCGGCGAATCATCTGCCGCTCCTCCAGTCGCACGGACGCCAGCCGGCGTCGCGCCTCCTGCAGGTTCTCCGCCGATTGCAGCACGACGAGACCGGCCGTCACCACTGCCGACAGCTCGGTGAGCGACCGGCGGGTGCGCGCCCCCAGCGACTCCCCCGGCGGCGCCGTCACGACCATCGTCCCCAGCACCGCACCGCGGTGGACCAACTCCACCGACTCGGCGTGGCCCGTCGCCGAACCCCACACCGCGGCAACCCCGCTGGTGCGCCGCACGGACACGGACTCGAGCCGCAACGCGACGCCCACGCCTGCAGCCAGTCCCTCCAGGAGTTGTTCCGGGGTCTCGGCACTGCCGAACTGCCGGCCGAGCGTCCGGACGGCTCGCGCCGGATCCTCGCCCTCGCCGTAGACCAGACGATGCACCCTCCGCTGCAGCCACAACCGGACCGGCTGCACCGCGACGGCGACGACACCCGCCGCGACCACCTGCGCCCCCACCGAATCGCCCTCGGGCAGCAGCGCTGTCACGACCGTGGCCACCACCACGTAGAGCACCAGCAGCAGGACGGTCAGGGTGCCGGCCACCGTCGCGCGGCTGACAGCCAGATTCAGCCCCCACATGCGCTGGCGCAGGATGCACACCAGGATCGCGACCGGATAGAACGCCTGAACAGCCAAGTGCACCAACGGGTTGAGCACCCACAGTCCCGGCAGCGACGCGGGCAGCGCCAACGGTATGTACGCGGCCGTCATCAGCGCCGTGCCGAGGCACATCCATCCGAGCCCGACGCGCTCGTCGGGTGGGCCGTGCCGCCACCGCCACCCGCAGTCCGCTGCCGCCGCGAAGCCGACCACGAGGACGGGCACGATCACCCACACGGCGGGGATCCCGGTGAACGTGCGGGACCAGAAGTACCAGGCCGTCGCCGCGGTGCCCGCGAGGACGCCGAGTTTCGCGCCGACACCGAGCGGATGGTCGCGGATCAGCCACGGCACGATCAGGAACAGGCTGAGCGTCCCGGGAATCCACGCCGTGTTCTGCAGCGGCGACAGCACGTCGACCCACGGCAACCCCGGACGCACGAGCGCGAGTTGCGAACAGCTGTAGCTCAGCGCGGCGAGACCCACACCGATCGCGGTGAGCCCCATCATGATCGGCACCGGGTGCACCCGCCGCGCGAGGACGACGCCGGCCACGGTCCCGTAGACCGCTGCCCCGACGACGTCCACCAGGAAGAACAGCTGGTTCGAATCGATGCCCGGATCGGCCCGGACGAACGCCACCACGGACAGGACGACCAGAATCCACGCGGACACCGCCATGACAGCAGCAGGGACGGGCGCACCGCCCGTACCTGCCGACCCCTCGGTCATTCGAGTGTCCTTCTGCTTCACCATGATGCGAACGAGTATCTCCTCTACTCGCGCACGGTGTCGGCGAAAGCGAAACCGATCGCGCTCACCAGCACCCACAGCGGTCCGGTGAACCCGGCGAGGTACTGCAGCGGCGAGACTCCGATGACGGCCGTCACCAGGCCCAGGACCAGGCTGACCCAGCCGATCCACCGCGGGCCCGCCTGTCCGCGAAGCAGTGCGACGGCCACCGCCAGCGCGCTGACCCCCGCACCCACCCACAACCACGGGATGGTGCCCATCCAGTGGCCGCCGACCACCGCGAACTCCGGCACCAGCTGGTCTGTGTCACCGAACCCGAACACCAACTCGGTGGTCAGCCCGGTTCCCAGCAGGCACGCCGATGACGTCAGGACCAGACCGAACGCCGCGACCGACGGCAGGATGCTCTCGGCGGGCAACGCAGCTCGCAGTCGCTGGGAAAGACCGGCCGCGAAGACGAGGATCAGCAGCGCCGCCGTCATGATCGACACGTGCATGACGAGGATCCCGGTGCGCTGTCCGGCGAGGCCGTTCATGATGGCGACCGCGTCGCCGGCCGACGCCTCCGCGTAGACCGCGTCGATCGACATGCTCGCCTGGATGCCGACGATTCCGGCCACGCCGGCGACGACCCCGATGTAGGCCCACCACCGGGCACTTCGCGGCCGCGCGGTCGCCGGGACCACGTTCTGCACGCCGTCTGGAACGTTCACTGTGTTCATGGGACGAGAATCGGACACCCGGCGTCCCGGGCACCAGGGGCGGATGTCCCGATGTGGTGGGACCGGCGGCGCCGGCCCCTTCGGGTCAGCCCTCGAGCTTCTTGGCCCCGAGCATGTCCTTGAGCAGTTCGAACGCCACGTCTTCCGGGTCGCGGCGAGTCGCGGGGTCGGCGGGTTCCGCCGCCTCCGCGAACATCTCTTCCTCGTCCTCGGGTGTGGAGACGGGCGGTGTCGTCGCCGAGGCCTCGTAGTCGATCGGCCCGGGATCGTCCGGGTAGTCGGGTGCCTCCGGCGGCGGAATGTCGTCGTCCGGCTCGGACGACGGACGTGCCTGGCCCGCACCCGGACCCGCATCGGAGCGCCGCGTGTCGGACTGCTGCTGCGGCGGGCGCTGTGCGGTCTTCTCCTGGCTGGGCCGGGAGAACCGCGGGGCGCCTGCCGGCTTCGTCGACGCTGCAGCGGCTTTCGCGACCGGTGGGGGCGGGGCCGTCGGAGCACCGGCCTGATACTCCACTTCCCAGGTGCCGCCGAACATTTCGGCAAGCACCTCGGTGATCACCTGAGCGTTGTGCGGTGACGCGATGCGAGCGCCCAGGTTGGGGACGGGGTGCGCCAGAATCAGTCGGGTGCCTTGAACGTCGTGCACCGTCGCCGCCGACAACATGGCAGGCAGGATCTTGTTCCGCTGACTCACCTTCTCGCGCAGCGAATTCCAGGCCTCTCGCAGCGCAGCAACATCGGGACCGGCCGATGCGACGGGTTCCGTCTCCACCTCGGGGGCGAGCGGCGGCTCCGGCTCGGGAGTCGGCTCCGGAACAGGCGTCGGTTCCGGTACGGGAGTCGGCTCGGGCTCCGGCGCGGGAACAGGGGCCGGCTCGGGCTCCGGCGCGGGAACAGGGGCCGGCTCGGGCTCCGGCGCGGGAACAGGGGTCGGCTCGGGCTCCGGAACAGGCGTCGGCTCGGGAACGGGCTGCGGCGTCGGCTCCGGAACAGGCGTCGGTTCGGGCTGCGGCTCCGGTTCGGGAACGGGTGTCGGTGCGGGCTCGGGAACCGGCCGCGGCATCGGTTCGGGTTCCGGCTCGGGCGGCGGGGGCACGGTGTCAGCCGCGGCCTGGCGCATCGACGGTCGCTGGAACTTCGGTTCCGCTTCCGGCTCGGCTGGCGGTTGCGGCGCACGTGCAGGAGCCGCCGCGGGCCGCTCGGCCGCGTCGACGGCCGGCGCGGACCCGGCGGGCGGAAGTCCGCGTTCGACGCGTTCGAGTCGCTGCAGCACAGCGGACTCCGCATCGGACGCCGCGGGCAGCAGCATCCGGGCGCACATCACTTCGAGCAGCAGGCGGGGGGCGGTGGCGCCGCGCATCTCACCGAGCCCTGCGTGCATCACCTCGGCGTAGCGGGTGAGCGTGGCGGGACCGATTCGCTGGACCTGGGCGCGCATGTGCTCGAGCACGTCGCCGGGCGCGTCGACCAGGCCACGTTCGGCGGCGTCGGGCACCGCCTGCATCAGGATGAGGTCGCGCATGCGCTCGAGCAGGTCGACGGCGAACCGGCGCGGATCGTGCCCGGCGTCCATCACGCGGTCGACCGTCCCGAACAGCGCTGCACCGTCGCCGGTGGCCAGCGCGTCCACGGCGTCGTCGATCAATGCGACGTCCGTGACGCCGAGCAGCGCGAGCGCGCGTGGGTAGGTGACGCCCTCGTCGCCCGCTCCGGCGAGCAGCTGATCGAGGATGCTCAGCGAGTCACGCGGCGAACCGCCGCCCGCGCGGATGACCAGCGGATACACCGGGTCGGCGACCGGCACGCTCTCCTGGTGGCAGATCTTCTCCAGCAGCCCGCGCATCGTGGTCGGCGCGAGCAACCGGAACGGGTAGTGATGGGTGCGCGAACGGATGGTCGGCAGCACCTTTTCGGGTTCGGTGGTGGCGAAGATGAAGATGAGGTGTTCCGGCGGCTCCTCGACGATCTTGAGGAGCGCGTTGAAACCGGCCGTGGTGACCATGTGGGCCTCGTCCACGATGAACACCCGGTACCGCGACTCGGCGGGCGCGTAGAACGCGCGGTCACGCAGCTCACGGGTGTCGTCGACGCCACCGTGGCTGGCCGCGTCGAGTTCGGTGACGTCGAGGTTGCCCGATCCGCCGGGGCCGAGCGCCACACACGAGGAGCACTGGCCGCACGGCGTCGAGGTCGGGCCCTCGACGCAGTTCAGCGATCGGGCCAGGATGCGGGCAGACGACGTCTTGCCACAGCCGCGGGGACCGGAGAACAGATACGCGTGGTTGATCCGTCCGGCGTCGAGAGCGGTGCTCAGTGGTTCGGTGACGTGCTCCTGCCCCACCACCTCGGCGAAGGATGCGGGTCGGTACTTCCGGTACAGGGCCACGCGGAAAGACTACCGGCGGTCCCCGACAGTCCGGTCCGGGTGGTCGAAGCGCCCGCTCGGCACCCGCTCGGGGCGCTACTCACAGGCAGAAATCCGAACGTGACCGCATTGCGTAACACGTTCGCAACGCAGCGGCATCACGGTCGAAACCGCTCGCGGTCATCGTGACTTTCCGCGCCGGGTTTCGTCCCGGTGTGTGAGGAGAATGTCGTGCCTGCAATCGACGCCGGAGCAACCGCCTGGCTTCTGATCAGTACCGCGCTGGTCCTTCTGATGACGCCGGGGCTCGCCCTGTTCTACGGCGGAATGGTCCGTTCCACCGGCGTACTGAACATGATCATGATGAGCTTCGTGTCGATCGCGCTCGTCACGGTCGCGTGGCTGGTGGCCGGCTATTCCCTCATCTTCGGCGACGACATCGGCGGCGGACTGATCGGCGGGCTGGAGCACCTGGGGATGGTGGGCATCGACCCCACCACCGTCCACGGGCAGGTCCCCGAGATCCTGTTCGCGACGTTCCAGCTGACGTTCGCGATCATCACCGCCGCACTGATCAGCGGTGCGATCGCCGATCGGGCCAAGTTCTCGGCCTGGATGATCTTCGTTCCCGTCTGGGCCCTCGTCGTCTACGCACCCGTCGCGCACTGGGTGTGGAACCCGCAGGGCTGGATCGCGCAGTTCGGCGCCCTCGACTACGCGGGCGGACTGGTCGTCGAGATCGTGTCCGGCGCGTCGGGCCTGGCGTTGGCGCTGGTCCTGGGTCCGCGCCTCGGTTTCCGGTCCGAGTCGATGCGCCCCCACAACCTGCCGCTGGTGCTGCTGGGCGTCGGCCTGCTCTGGTTCGGCTGGTTCGGTTTCAACGCCGGCTCCGCGCTCGCCGCCGACGGCACCGCCGCCGCGATCTTCCTGAACACTCTCGTCGCCGGGTGCACCGGTCTGCTCGGCTGGCTCCTCGTCGAGCAGAAGCGGGACGGCCACCCCACCACGTTCGGTGCGGCGTCCGGCGTCGTCGCGGGCCTGGTCGCGATCACCCCGTCCTGCGGCACCGTGAGCATGGTCGGGGCGCTCGTCGTCGGTGCGGTGGCCGGTGTGGTCTGCTCGTTCGCCGTCGGCTGGAAGTTCCGTCTCGGGTACGACGACTCGCTCGACGTCGTGGGAGTCCACCTGATGGGCGGCATCGTGGGCACCATCCTGATCGGCCTGCTGGCCACCGAGGTCATGACCGGCGGGCCGGAAGGCCTCTTCTACGGGGGCGGGTTCGCGCAACTCGGCAAGCAGATGCTGGCCGTCGTGGTCGTCGCCCTGTACGCGTTCGGCGTGACGTACGCGCTGGGCAAACTGATCGACCGGATCTTCGGGTTCCGGGTGAGCGCGGAGGACGAGTCGTCCGGCATCGACCTCGCGTTGCACGCCGAATCGGCGTACGAGCACGGTGTGCTCGGGCACGGACCCCACGGCGGCGGCCAGGGAAACAGCGTCTTCCCGTGGATGCACGAGGCCGAACGCCGGCGGCACCTGGACGCCGAACGGAACCAGAACCCGCCCGATTCCGAGTAGCCGCGGCTACTTCTTCTTCGCTGCCGCAGCCTTCTTCGCCTCGGCCTTCGCGGCCTTCTTGAACTCGCGGACCTCGTGAAGGCTCTTGTCGTCCACGACGTCCGCGATCGAACGCCGGGACCCCTCGGTGCCGTAGTCGCCTGCGGCCTCACGCCAGCCCTTCGGCTCCACACCGATCTGCTTGCCTAGCAGCGCCAGGAAGATGCGGGCCTTCTGGTCGCCGTAGCCCGGCAGCGCCTTCAGCCGCTTCAAGACCTCTCTGCCGTCGGGGTCGCCGCTGGTCCACAACGCCTCGACGCTGCCGTCGTAGTTCTCGACGAGGAATCCGCACAGCGACTGGATGCGAGTGGCCATCGATCCGGGAAACCGGTGGACCGCCGGTGTCTGCGAGCAGACGGCCGCGAACCCTTCCGGATCCATCTCCGCGATGCGGTGCACCTCGAGGCCGCCGAGCCGGTCGTCCAGCTTCTTCGGACCCGCGAACGCCGTCTCCATCGGAACCTGCTGATCGAGCAACATCCCGATGAGCAACGCCAGCGGGTCACTCGCCAGGAGTGCGTCGGCGTCCGGATCCCCTACCAGATTCAGCGTGCGTGCCATGGTTCGATCCTGCCATCCCACGATCGGGCCGGTGCGCCCTTCACCTCGACGCGCGGTTTATTCACAGAGTTATCCACATCACTGCATTACTGCCGGGTAGGGCCGAGCATCGCCGCCATTCCGCCGAGGAGACCGTCGCGCCAGTGCAGGACGTCGTGGCCTCCGCAGAACTCGCGATACCGCACGTCGTGGCCGGTCCCGGTCAACAGGTCGCGCACCTCGCGGTTGGGTTCGGCGAGCATCCATTCGAGTGTCCCGACCTCCACGCTGAATCGGCTGTTCGACGGTGACGTGCTGCGCACGCGGTCCTGGAACGGGATGCCCTCTCCCGAGCCTGGCCACCAGAACGATCCGGAGAGGCTGACGGCACACCCGAACACCTGCGGGCACGTCAGCGCGAGGTAGCAGGCGGTCAGTCCGCCCAGGCTGCAGCCGGCTGCGATCGTCGACGCCGGGTCGTCGGTGACGTCCCATTTCCTCCGTAACCAGGGAAGCAGTTCGCCGGCGAGACCGGCAGCGAATGCGGGATTGCAGCCGAGCTCCTCGGATCGCAGTTCGGGTCCGACACTGTCGACCATCACGACGAGCGGAACCCGGTGCCCGGCATGTCCGAGCGCGTCGACGGCACCCGTGATCGGCAGGTCGACCGCCCATGTCCGGCCGTCCAGCAACACCACGACCGGTCGATTCCGAGCAGTGAGCCCGGGCGGTTCGTAGACCCACACCGACCGTCGCGTGCCCGACAGCGTGAACGTCGTCTCGTGGAGCGCGCCGCCGCCGGGCCGGTCCGTCCACCAGCGCTGCGCGGGCGCCGCCGGCATCACCGCCTCGGAGCTGTCGCCGGTGTGCGCCACCCGCGTCGGGTGTGGGTTGAACGGGTCGGACTGCGCGTCGGCGAGCACACTCCGCCACCACTGGCAGCCCGGGACGTCGCCGGGAACCGTCAATGGTTCCGCGCGGGGGATGAATCGGTAAGCGCCCCGCCACTTCTCGGGGACCTCGACCGAGAGGGACCAGAGGTCGGTGCCGGGTAGCCGCGACAGCGCGGCACGTTCCAGGCGGGAGCGGTCGGTGATTCCGTTGGCGTCGAGGTAGACGTGCCGCGTGCGCGACGTGCGCTCGTCGCCTTCCGGATCGCGCCAGCAGAACGTCGCGACCACGCAGCCGGGGTCTGCCCCGTCCGGTTCGATCACGGGACTGCCCGCGGCGGCGAGACGGTCCCAGAACGCGGGGACGTCGTCGCGCGTCAGGTCGTCGATCGACCGTGCGCGCACGACGCGACGCTCGGGTCCCGGCACTCGTTGCAGCATCCACTTCCCCATTCGAATGTAGGTAACGCTAGCCTAAATTAGTTTCCTTACCCGTGCGAAAGAGAGCCTTACCGTGAAACTTCGTCGCTCACTGGCAGCCGTCGCTGTCCTCGCCGTCGGGATCGGCGCTGCCGCGTGCTCGTCCGATCCCGATTCCGACGCCGCGACCACCGACACCACCGCCGCGTCCGACCAGAGCTGGCCACGCACCGTCACCGACGAGACCGGCAGCGTCACCATCGAACAGAAGCCCGAGCGGATCGTGTCCACCAGCGTCACCCTCACCGGCTCGCTGCTCGCCCTCGACGCCCCGCTGATCGGCACCGGCGCGCAGCGACCGAGCGACGTGACCGACGAGAACGGTCTGTTCACGCAGTGGGCCGACATCGCCGCCGAGCGCGACGTCGAGACGCTGTACCAGGGGGAACCCAACGTCGAGAAGATCACCGCCGCCGATCCGGACCTCATCTTCGTGTCCTCCACCGGCGGCGACTCGGCACTCGACCGGGTGGACACGTTGAAGCAGATCGCACCCGTCGTGGTGCTGCGGTACGACGACAAGTCGTGGCAGGACCTCAGCGGACAGATCGCCGCGGCCATCGGGGCCGAGGAGCAGGCGGGCGCCCTCGTCGCGAAGTTCGACCAGCAGCTCGACGACGCCAAGTCGGCGCTGGGCGACAAGGGCGCTGCGGCGAACCCCGTGAATGTGCTCGCGTACAACTCGCCGGAGGAGTCGCGGATCTTCACCGCCGAATCGGCGCAGGGCATCCTGCTGGAACGCCTCGGATTCTCGCTCGCCGAGCTGCCCGCCGACCTCACCGCCTCCGACAAGGGCATCATGGCCGGCCGCAAGGACGTCGTGCCGGCCGGGCAGGAGAACCTGCCGCGAGCGGTGCCCGGCAACACCACGTTCATCGTGATCGGTGAAGCAGCGGACGCCGAGAGGTTCCTGGCGGATCCGACGTTGCGGGAGACGCCGTCCGTGGAGAAGAAGCAGGTGATCGGGCTCGGGAAGGACAGCTTCCGCCTCGACTACTACAGCGCGTCCAACCTGATCGACCGGGTCACGAACGCAGTGCGATAGCGCTCACCCCGTGTCGGCGCGGCCCATCCCGGGTACCTCTAGGTCAAGGGACTCCGGTCCGTTCGCACGACCCCGAAGGACACCCGATGGCCCAGAACGAAACGAATCGAGCCAGCGGGATGAGCCGCGCCGTGGACAAGGCAACCGACAGCACCACTTTCGAACGGATCGCGCGCGCGGGCCACGTGATGAGCGGTTTCGTCCACCTGCTGATCGCGTACATCATCGTTCAGCTGGCGTTCGGCACCGGCGGCAACGCCGATCAGTCCGGGGCCCTCGGCGCGCTGGCCGCCAAACCCGGTGGCCGGCTCGTGCTGTGGGTGGCGATGGTCGCGTTCATCGCCATGGCGCTGTGGCGGCTCGCCGAAACAGTTCTCGGACCCCACGCCACCGAGAATTCCGAAGCCGACGGCGACGACACGTCCCTGCTGGACCGCGCGAAGGCGTTCGGCCTGGCCGTCGTCTACTTCGCGTTCGCCTTCTCGGCCTACCAATTCGCGAGTGGCGGCGGGAAATCGAGCGGCCAGCAGAACGCCGGACTGAGTGCACGCCTCATGGAGTCCGGGGCAGGCAAGACTCTCCTCGTGGTGGTGGGCCTCGTCGCCATCGCGATCGGCGGGTACCACATCTACAAGGGGGCGGCGAAGAACTTCCTGGACGATCTGAAGGGCACCCCGTCGAGGCTCGTCGAGCCCCTGGGAGTGGTCGGCTACGTAGCCAAAGGCCTCGTCATCGCGGGTGCGGGAGTGCTGGTGATCGTGGCGGTCCTGAACTCCGACCCGTCCAAGGCCACCGGCATCGACGGCGCGGTGAAGACCCTGGGCTCGGCGCCGTTCGGACAGTTCCTCCTGGTCCTCGCCGCACTGGGCATCGCCGCGTACGGGCTGTACAGCTTCGTGATGGCGCGGTACGCCAGGATGTAGAGACACGTCCGGCCGCTCACCCGGCGAGGGTGAGCGGCCGGACGTCGTCTACTAGGACTTCGGCAGGTCCAGGCGTGATTCGGTGGCCGCGAGCAGCACGCACGTCGCGACACCGTTCATCGACTTGTCCAGATCCTCCGTCGAGGGGAAGCTCGGCGCGAGCCGAATGTTCTTGTCCTCGGGGTCGACGCCGTACGGGAACGCCGAACCGGCGGCGGTGAGCGCGATCCCCGCGTCCTTCGCCAGAGCGATGACGCGCTTCGCAGTGCCCTCGACGACGTCCAGACTGATGAAGTACCCGCCCTTCGGCTCCGTCCACGACGCAACCTTCGACGCGCCGAGACGATCCTCGAGGATCTTCAGGACGAGCGCGAACTTCGGCGCCAGGATCTCGCGGTGCTTCTCCATGTGGGCGCGCACGCCCTCGGCGTCACCGAAGAACCGCAGGTGACGCAGCTGGTTCAGCTTGTCGGGACCGATGCTCTTCTTACCGAGGTACTTCTGGTACCAGGCGAGGTTCGCGGTCGAGGAACCGAAGAAGCTGACGCCCGCACCGGCGAACGTGATCTTCGACGTCGACGCGAACACGAGCGGCCGGTTCGGGTTACCCGCTTCCGCGGCCATCCCGAGGACGTCCAGCGACGGCGCCGTCTCGCCGACCAGCGGGTGGACGGCGTAGGCGTTGTCCCAGAACAGCCGGAAGTCGGGGGCGGCGGTCGGCATCGACGCCAACGCCCGCGTGACCTCTTCCGAGTACACCGCGCCCGTGGGGTTGGAGTAGTTGGGAACGGCCCACAAACCCTTGATCTGCGGATCGTTCGCCACCAGCTCGGAGATGACGCCGACGTCGGGGCCGTCCGGGCGCATCGGGATCGGGATCATCTCGATGCCGTAGGTCTCGGTGATCCCGAAGTGGCGGTCGTAACCGGGTACGGGGCACAGGAACTTGACCTTCTCCTCCTGCGACCACGGGCGCGGGGAGTCGGGGGTGCCGTGCAGCAGGGCGAACACGACGTTGTCGTGCATGATCTCGAGGCTGGCGTTGTTGCCGGCGAGCAGGTTCTCGACGGGGATGCCGAGCAGTTCACCGAAGATGGCGCGCAGCTCGGGTAGACCGGTGAGCCCGCCGTAGTTGCGGGTGTCGGTGCCGTTGCCGTCGCGGAAGTCGCCGTCACCGGGCAGTGTCAGCAGCGCCGCCGACAGATCCAGCTGCTCGGGCGAGGGCTTGCCGCGAGTGAGGTCGAGCGTGAGCTTCTCCGTCTTCAGCTGCGCGTAACTCGCAGTCTGGCGCTCGTGCTCCGAAAGTAGTTCCTCATGGCTCATCAACCCGATCTGGGTCTGGTTGGTCATCAGGAGCGGCCTCTCACCGACATCGTGGGTCGGGTATGCGAAAGATAGGGGACCCCGCGCACCCGGCAGAGCCCGTTGACCCTTGCTGCCTTCCGGCCCTGGGGGAGTTCACAGGATGCGCGCCGCGCGGGATCCACCACAGAGTGTAGACGGCCCCGAGCCGTGGTCGGGATCCACCCCGGCCCGGGCCCGACGCCGCACCTCTGACCTCGGCCAGTGCTACCGTCGCCCCGCATTCGGCCACCGTCGGCAAAGGATCGGGATGAAACTCAGAAGGACAGCACATGCGGTGACGCTCGCCGCCGTCGTGGCAGCACTGTCGGCGTGCGGCGGAGGCAGCGACGACGCAGCCACGTCGGACGCGGTGAGCTGGGACGCGGCCGAGCCGTGCACGCTCGCGGACGATGCGACGCTCGCACCGCTTCTCACGGCAGGTGCGGGCGAGGGCACTGCCACCGACAGTCCCGAACGTCGCGCCTGCACGTGGGGCAAGCCCGAGGCACTGAACACCGTGACGATCACCACTACGAGCGCGCCGGAACCGGTCGACCCGCTGCGCACGATCGACGTCGGCGGATTCGAGGCACGGGCGCTCGCCGAGAGCAAGTACCAGTGCATCCTCGAGGTCACCACCGATTCGGGCACCCTGTCGATCGAGACGAAATTCGGTCTCGACGCCACCGCGAACCCGGACACGTCCTGCGACCGGTCCGTCCCCCTCACCGAGCATGCCCTCACCCAGCTGAAGTGGGCCTAGAACGGGCGGCTACCTGGTCGTTTAACGGTGAGCCGCCGTCGTTGGGTATGCTCCTCCACGGAGGATTCGCCTAGTGGCCTATGGCGCTCGCCTGGAACGCGGGTTGGGTTAACGCCCTCAGGGGTTCAAATCCCCTATCCTCCGCCACAGGAACCCCTGTGAACTGCTGAGAAGCGGTTCACAGGGGTTCCTTTTTTGGTCCTCAGAGCGACCACCGACCGGCTGCCGGAGCCGAAAGTCCTGGCCACAGCGGGCGCAACCCGTTATCTTCCTGTTATCGTCTGCGGTGCAGCGTTCGCTGTGCTGTGTGTCGATTCGAGATAAAAGGACATTCGTATGGCGATTCGTCGCACCCGCGCACTGATCGTGGGCTTGGTCGCAGTGTTGGCATCGGGCCTCGTGTCCGTATTGGCCGGAACCGGCGTCGCCCACGCCGACTCGGCCCTGATCTCGGTGTATTCACCGTCGATGGGCAAGGACATTCCCGTCAAGGTGCTCAAGGCCGCGGGCGGCGGCCCCGCGCCGACCCTGTACCTGCTCGACGGTCTGCGAGCACCGGACGACAACAACGGCTGGCTGATCGAGACCGACGTGGAGAGTTTCTTCGCCGGCAAGCACGTCAACGTGGTCATCCCGTTCGGCGGCGGCGGCACCTTCTACTCCGACTGGCAGCGCGACGACCCGAAGCTCGGCCGTGTCAAGTGGGAGACGTTCCTGACCAATGAGCTGCCCCCGGTGATGGCTTCCCAGTTCGGCAGCGACGGGGTGAACAACGCGGTCGCGGGTCTGTCGATGAGCGGCACCTCCGCGTTGAACCTGGCCACTCACCGCCCGGACTTCTACAAGGCGGTCGCGTCGTACAGCGGTTACCCGACGGCCAGTTCGCCCGGCTTCGCGCAGGGCATCCAGGTGTCCGTCGCCCAGATGGGTGGCAACGCGCTGAACATGTGGGGCTTCTGGCCGTCGGGTGCGTGGCTTCGCAACGACCCGCTGCTCAACGTCGGCGCGCTGCGCGGCAAGTCCGTCTACATCTCGTCGGGCGCAGGCTCGACGGCCAGCGATCCGACCGTCGACCCGGACAGCGCCTCGTTCGACCCGGTGAAGTTCTCGCAGACGGTCCCCCTCGAGACCGCCTCCGGTCTGAGCAGCAAGGTTTTCGTGCCCGCGGCGCAGCGCGCAGGCGCCAAGCTGCAGACCCACATCACCGATGACGGTCTCCACACGTGGAACTACTGGCAGGACCGCTTGCACGAGTCCTGGGCCAACACGCTGGCGCCCGCCCTCGGGACCTCCTGAGCCAGGCGTTCGGATCGCCTGACCTACGCCCCAGTGGCCCCCGATCTCCGGATCGGGGGCCACTGTCGTCGGCTGCGGTGTTTGATGTGTGGTGTGCCGATCGACGACAGCAGGCAGATGCTCGCGCTGGCGGTGGCGCTGTCCACGCTGGCCGGCTACGTCGACGCGCTGGGGTTCATCACGCTCGGCGGGTTCTTCGTCGCGTTCATGAGCGGCAATCTCACCCGGTTCAGTGTCGGGTTCGCGGACGCCGCGTGGGCGCACGCGGCGACGGCTGCCGCGGTGATCGGCATGTTCGTCCTCGGCTGTGCCCTGGGAGCCGTGGTCGTGCACCTGTCCGATCGTCGGCACCTGCCCGTCCGGACGACGGTGCTCGCGGTCGTGTCGGGACTGCTGATCGTCGGCGCGGTGGCCGCGACCGTCGGCGCGAGCACCGTGGCCGTCGGCGCGATGCTGCTCGCGATGGGCGCCGAGAACTCCTTCTTCCAGCGCGACGGCGAGGTCACCATCGGTCTCACCTACATGACGGGCGCCCTCGTGAAGATGGGACATCGGCTGGCCGGGGCACTGTTCGGCGGGCCGCGGTGGGCGTGGCTACGACATTTCGCGTTGTGGGCCGGTCTGGTGGTGGGAGCGGTGGCGGGCGCTCTCGCGCACCATTGGATCGGGCTGGACGCCCTGTGGTTCGCTGCCGTGCTGTCGACAGCGCTGACCGTCACCGTCCATCTGAGGATCGACCGCGCTACTCGCCGCCCGCAGTTGTCGTGACCGGGTTGCCGGCGGAGTCGAGGGTCCACCACACGCTGCCGACCGCCTGCCCGTATGCGTCCCCGGGTTCGTTGTCGTCCTTGTAGCGGTACACGGGGCGACCGTTCACGGTGAGCTGATGGGTGCCGTCCGCCGCCGGGATGGTGTCGATGACGACTTCCTGCAACCCCTGGACCGTCGGGTTCTCGGTGACGGACGTGACCGGCGGCCACGACTGCAGGCACGTGTCCCGGCACGAACTGGCGCCGGAGCCGACCTCATCCTTGTCGTACACGTAGACCGTCATGCCACCGTCGTCGACCATTACCTCGCCGAGCGTCGTCGGTCCCATCTTCAGGATCGGTGTTCCGGGCGCGGCGGGCGGGGACGTCGGCGTCGCCGACACCGGGGCGTTGCCGCCCGTGTCGCCGGAATCGGTGCTGTCGTAGGCGCAACTCGAGAAGGTCAGGCTGACGGCGGCGATCGCTGCCAGCGCCCATGTTCGTCTCATGGAGTCCTCGTTCTCTGTGACGGCGAAGTGGCGGGCCTTCAGGGAACCTCTGCGGACCCGTGCATACAGTTCACCTCGAGTTGCGTGCCGGTGCGGGCACTTCGGGCGATTGACCGGCCCGCACGTGTCGGTATCCGTGATTAGGCTCCTGTGCATGGGCTGGTACACGCCGACCTCACCGTCGCCCGACCTCACCGACACCCTGGTGTGCGGGTGGTCCGCGCGCATTCAGGGCGAGCATCTGCTGGTGCCGGACGCGTGCATGGACCTCCTGTGGATCCGGGGTGTGGGAATCCGCGTGTGCGGTCCCGAAACCACGGCGTGGTCGTTCACGCTGCCGCCGGGCACCGAATCCGTCGGCGTCCGTTTCCGTCCCGGCGCCGCCTCGCATCTGCTGCGGACGTCGGCGGCCGAGGTTCGCAACATCCGCGTCGGACTCGGGGACGTGCTCGGGTCCGCGTGGGAACGGACACTGACCGACCGGCTCGACAACGCGCCCGGTTACGCGGAACGAATCGCCTTGTTCGAGAACGCCGTGCGCGCGTGGCGGAACCGCGGACCGGAGGCCGACCCGCTGATCGGCACCGTCCGGCAGGCTCTCGCCCGGCACTCGTGGAACGTGGGCGCGCTCGCCGACGCCGCCTCCGTCACGGAGCGGCAACTGCAGCGGCGATGCAACGACGCGTTCGGATACGGGCCCGCGACCCTCCGCGGAATCCTGCGGCTGCAACGGTTCATGGCGCTGGCGCAGTCGGGGACGCGGACCGGACTCGCCGAACTCGCCGCCACCGTCGGCTACAGCGACCAGGCGCACCTGTCGCGGGAATGCCGGCGGATCTCCTCGCTCACCCCGTCCGACCTCCTCGCCAGTGAGGCCCCCGACTGGCACGGGACGGAATCCGTCGTCGATGTCGGAAATGTTCAAGCCCTCGGGCCCCGGACGGGGGAAGAATCGGCAGCATGACCTCGACAACCGAAACCCCCGCAGCCCACTACCGCGACCTCGCCGCGAAGTTCACGAAGCGAGTCGAATCCGTGCCCGCCGAACGCTGGGACGACGCGTCCCCGTGTGACGGCTGGACGGCCCGCGACGTCGTGCGGCACGTGATCGACACGCAGCGCTACATCGTCACCGTCGTCGATCTGGAACTGCCGGAGCCGCCGTCCGTCGACGAAGACCCGGTTGCCGCGTGGGCGGCCACGCGCGACGGCATGCAGGAGATCCTGAACGACCCGGCTCTCGTGAGTCGCGAGTACGACGGGCACTTCGGCCGCACCGACCTCGGCAAGACCATCGACAGCTTCTACTGCTTCGACCTGGTGGTCCACGGCTGGGACCTCGCCCGGGCCACCGGCCTCGACGAGACCATCCCCGCCGATGACCTCACCTGGGTGAGTGGGGTGGCGGAGCAGCTGGGCGAAAGCATCCGGACGGCCGGGGTGTGCGGCCCCGCCGTAAACGTCCCCGCGGACGCCGACGAGCAGACCAGGGTCCTGGCCTTCCTCGGCCGCAAGGCCTGACCCGAGCGCCTGCCCGGTCGCGCTTGTAACCTCGGGTCATGAGCGTGCCGGGCAGGATTGCCGCGCTGACGGCGGTGTCACTCGCCGCGGTGCTGCTCGGCGGTGACGTGGTCGCGGTGGCCGATCCCGAACCCCGGGGCGCGTCCGGGCTGCCGGCGCGTGGCCTCGTCACCTCGGCGCCCCTCACATCCGCGGTCATGTTCGCCGGGACCACCGGCGAGGCCGCTCCCTCACAGCGGGTTCCGGGTGAGGAGTCGGACGGGATGTCGGCCACGAGCCACCGCTTCGACGAGTACCCGTACATGCGGTACGAGGTCCGGTTCGGCCCGGAGTCCGCAGGCACGGACGTGACCTGGCACGGGCGTTCGGTGAATCTCGACGACCTCGCGATGCACGTGTGGGACGACGAGAAGGAGAGCTGGGGTGAGCCGGTCGCGACGGCGCAACCGTCCGATCCGGGCGCTCCGGTCACTCTGACCACCCGGATCGAGGGCGAGGACTCCGCGCAGATCCTCGTCATCGACGGTCCGCGACGGGACCGGAGTTTCCGCGAGGCCAACGCGACAGCCGATCAGCAGTTCGCCGACCCGAACGCGTACGACTTCGCGCTGCAGCACATCACCGACACCCAGTACGTGTCGCGGGACCGGCCGCAGGTGTACTTCGACATGACCCGCTGGACCGCCGAGAACGCCGCCGAACGCAAGATCGCGTATTCCATGCACACCGGCGACCTCGTCCAGAGTTGGATTCGTCCGGGAGCACCCGAGTCCCGCGCCCGGCCCGAGTTCGAGGTCGCGGACAAGGCGATGGCGACGCTCGAAGAGGCCGGCATTCCCTACGGCGTCCTGCCCGGCAACCACGACAACCTGTGGAACGTCGGCGGACGGCTCATTCCCGGCGAGCACGAGAAGAACCACGCCCTCTACAACGAGTTCTTCGGGCCGTGGCGGTACCGCGACCAGCCGTACTGGGGCGAATCCGTCACGGACACGGACAATTCGGCGCACTACGACCTGCTCGACATCGCCGGCGCGAAGTTCCTGATGCTCTACATCGGCTACAACCCGCCCGAGCACGTGCTGCAGTGGGCGGAGGACGTGCTCGCCGACCACCCGGACCGCAATGTGGTGATCGGCAGCCACTACTACCTGGACGAGGACGGCTCGCTGCGGATGAGCGGATTCGGCGACATCGGTAGCAGTGCGGGACAGCAGATCTGGAACCGGCTCGTCGTTCCCTTCGACACGGTGTTCCTTGTCCTCGCGGGACACGTCGACGGGCAGACGACGGTCGCCGATCGGAAGGTGGGCGACACGGACCGGAAGGTCGTGGAGTTGCTCGCCGACTACCAGTACTTCACGGTGGACAGCCGCCGGGAGACCGGGTTCCAGCGACTCCTGCAGTTCGATCTCGACGGCGGAACGCTCGCCGTCACGACGCACTCTCCCACGCTGGACAGCTTCCGGGTGGAGGACTTCGATCCGCAGCGTCGCTACCAGCCCGGTGACGGGGACTTCGTCACCGATGTGGAGCTGCGGGCCGACCTCCCGCGCGCCGTCATGCCCACGCCCTGAGATGTAGGTCGATCAGCTGCGCGACGAAACTTTCCACGTCGAAGTCGCCGACGATCACGTCGATGCTGCGGGTGACGCGGAGGGTCGCCACCCCGTGCAGCTGGGTCCACAGGTTCAACGCGACCAGATGCGGGTCCGCGGCGCCTGCGTCCGCGACGAGTGCGACGACCGTCTCGAACAGGGGTTTCGAGTGTTGCCGCAGGTCCTCTCCCGACCCCTCGAGCAGGTCGTGCCGGAACATCAATTCGAACAAGGTGCGGTGGGTGTCGGCGAAGGAGAGGTACTGCCGTGCCGTCCGCCGCACGCGTGCGCGGGGATCGGCCTCGGACGCGATCGCCGACCGGAGTTCATCGGACAGCGCGGCGAATCCCGATGCGGCGATCGCGGCGAGCAGCGCCTTGTGGGTGGGAAAATACCGTCGCGGCGCGCCGTGCGAGACACCCGCGTGCCGGGCGACGGCGCGCAGCCCGACGGCGTCGATGCCGCCCTCGTCCAGCAATTCGCGGCCGCAGTCGATCAGCCGCACGCGCAGGGGTTGTGCTTCTCCACTCATGTAGACAGTGTCTATCATTGCGGTAGTAGACAATGTCTACTCCACTTTGGCGCCCGAGTCAGGAGTTCACCGTGTGGTACTGGATCTTCAAGTACGTGCTGATCGGACCGGTGCTGCGGATCTTCGGGCGGCCCACGATCGACGGCACGCACCACATTCCGGCGTCGGGCCCGGTGATCCTGGCGAGCAACCACCTCACCGTCGTCGACTCGTTCTTCCTCGTCCTGATGGTGCGCAGGCGCATCACGTTCGTGGCCAAGAGCGAGTACTTCACCGAGGGCGGCGCGAAGGGCCGGGCAAAACGCTGGTTCTTCACCGCGGCCGGCCAGGTGCCGATCGACCGGTCCGGGGCCTCCGCGGCGGAATCCGCGCTGAACACCGCGAAAAAGATCCTGGGCGACGGCAAGGTCTGGGGAATCTACCCCGAGGGCACCCGGTCGCCCGACGGCCGACTCCACAAGGGCAAGACCGGAATCGCCCGGGTCGCGCTCGCAACGGGCGCCCCGGTCGTGCCCGTCGCCATGCACGGCACCCGGCAGGTCAACCCCGTCGGATCGCGGATGTGGCGGTTCGGCAAGGTGACGGTGACCGTCGGCGAACCGCTCGACTTCTCCCGATTCTCCGAGCTACGCGACAACCGGCACGTCGTCCGGGCCGCGACGGACGAGCTGATGCACGCCCTCATGACACTGTCGGGCCAGGAGTACGTGGACGACTACGCGCTCAGGCGTCCGGCGTAGCGACGGCACGCGTCACGAGATCGGCGACGAGCCGCTCCGTGTCGACCCCCTCGAGCACGCCGGGCAGCGTCAGGTGCTCGACGATGAGCGCGTTCATCGCTAGGTAGAGCATCAGCACGGTGCTGCGATCACCGGGCAGTCCCGAGTCGAGGTGAAACCCGATGTCGCGCTCCAGATTCTCGGAGATCGTGCGCGTCAGCGTGGTCCGCAACTCGGGCCGCCGGACCGCTTCGAGTCGCAATTCCTGCAGCGCGAGATAGCCGGTGCGGTCGCGGGTGATCCTGCCGAACAGCCCCTGCATGTACTCGATCGCGAGCTCGAGATTCTGCGGCTTGCGACCGCTTTCCGCGATGACCGAGGGGTCGGGGCCCATCCGCTCGTGAATCTGCTTGCCGACCTGGTCGAACAGGTCGTCGCGGCTGGCGAAGTAGTTGGACGCCGTCCCCTTGGGGACGCTCGCCTCGATGTCGACTGCGCGGAAGGTGAGGCCGCGCGCACCCTCTCGCGCGAGCACTTCGATCGCGGCGTTCACGAGCGCCGCACGTCGTTCCGGATTCTGCGCCATCGACACTCCTCGACAAAAGGACTTGCAACCACTGCAGTCATAGTACTACAAATGGAGTAGTTACCGACCACGGGAGGACTCACATGCGAAAGCTCGTCTACTACGTCGCCGCCACCATCGACGGATTCATCGCCGGCGCCGACGGCACGGACCCCACCGGCACCATCTTCGAGATCGACGGCGACCACATGCCCGTGATGATCGCCGAGTACCCCGAGACGGTTCCCACCCACATGCGGGCACCGCTGGGAATCGATGCCCCGAACAAGCATTTCGACACACTGCTCATGGGCCGCGCCAGTTACCAGCCCGGCCTCGACCTGGGCGTGACCAGCCCGTACGCACACCTGCGGCAGTACGTCTTCTCGACCACCATCACCGACTCGCCCGACCCGGACGTCGAGATCGTCTCGGGCGATCCGATCGAGAAGGTGCGCGAACTCAAGCGGGAGGACGGCAAGGACATCTGGCTGTGCGGCGGCGGCAAGCTCGCCGCCGCAGTGCAGCCCGAGATCGACGAGCTCCGGATCAAGCTCAATCCCGTGGCGATCGGCACCGGCATTCCGCTGTTCGACGGCGAATTCGGCCCCCAGCGGTTCCGGCTGGCCGCGAGCCGCGCCTTCGAGAGCGGGATGATTTTCCTGACGTACGTCCGCCGATAACCGAAGTCACACCCGCCACTCGAGGCAACACGGGCGCCTGACGCGTGTATTGATTCAATACGTCAGTAATGTTCGAGGCATGCGCGAACGCCGATACTCGTCCACCAGCCCCGAACGCCTGGCCGCAGCCCTGTTCGACGTCGCGGCCGAGTCGGGTCTCGAGGGCGCCAGCGTGCGCGAGGTCGCCAAGAGGGCGGGTGTGTCCATCGGAGCCGTGCAGCACCACTTCTCCACGAAGGACGAGATGTTCGCGTTCGCCCTGCGAACCTTCGTCGACACACTGCTCGCCCGACTGTCGGAGGTCGAGCGCGGCGGGGATCCCGCCCGGGCCCTGTTCGGCGCGATGTCCCAGTTGCTGCCGCTCGACGAGGCGCGGTCGCGGGAGGCGCACGTCATGGCGGCATTCGCCGTCCGGGCCGCGACCTCCCCGTCGCTCGCCGAGATCCGGCGCAAGACCCTGTTCACCATCCGCACCGGACTGTCCGCCGTGCTCATCGGAATCGGCACCCCGGAGGCGGAAACCCGTGCGGCGCTTCTCCTCGCCACAGTCGACGGCCTCGCCCTCGATGCGATCGGCAGTCCGGCGCTGTACCCGCCCGCGTACCTCGAGCACGCCCTCGACATTCAGATCGGCATGATTCTGCAGGGCGCCGACGTCGTGCCGTCGTCGTCGATCGAACTGGCCAGCTGACCCCTCGGCCGATGTCACATCCCTCTCGTCGAAGTGAGCCGCTGTCACATCGGGTGGAGGGTGCGGGACGGTTCGCGCCCAGCCCGTCCGGCGACCTGCACCTCGGCAACCTGCGGACGGCCGTGCTGGCGTGGCTGTTCGCCCGGTCCACCGGCCGGCGGTTCCTCATGCGCGTCGAAGACCTCGACCGCGTCCGCGAGGGCGCCCGGGACCGGCAACTGGCCGACCTCGCGGAACTCGGCCTCGACTGGGACGGCGACGTCGTCTCGCAGTCGCACCGACTGCCGCGGTACGACGCGGCCATCGCCGAACTCCACGCCGCCGGCCTCACGTACGAGTGCTTCTGCACGAGAAGAGAAATCCTGAAAGCGGCGTCGGCGCCGCACGCACCGCAGGGTGCCTACCCGGGGACCTGCCGCAACCTGACGCCGGACGAACGCGCAGACCGGCTCGCAGGCGGACGACCACCCGCGCTGCGTCTGCGCTCCGGCGTCACCTCGTTCACCATCGACGACGTCCTGCACGGCAGCTATTCCGGCATGGTGGACGATCTCGTGCTGCGTCGCGGCGACGGAACACCCGCCTACAACCTCGCGGTGGTCGTCGACGACGCCGCCCAGGGAATCGATCAGGTGGTGCGCGGCGACGACCTGCTCTCGTCCGCGCCCCGCCAGGCCTACCTCGCCGGGCTGCTCGGGTTGACCGCCCCCACCTACGCGCACGTGGCCCTCGCACTCAACGAGGACGGCAAACGGCTCGCGAAACGCGACGGCGCCGTCACCCTCACCGACCAGAAAGCGTTGGGACGCACCCCGAGCGACGTCCTCGGGGTGCTGGCGACGTCACTCGGGCTCGCGGAACCGGGCGAGGTGGTCGATCTCGGGATACTCCTCGACCGGTTCGACCCGGCCCGCCTGCACCGCGAACCGTGGGTGGTCAGGCTCCCGACGCCGCCGCAATCACCATGATCACGAAGAACAGGATCCAGCCGACGACGTAGGCACCGCCGATGGCGATTCCGGCGATCGCGAGTCCTCGGCCCTCCTGCCCGGACTGCTTGATCTGGCCCAGCGCAATGATGCCGAGGATGATGCCGACGATGGAGCCGAGGCCGTAGAAGCATCCACCGACGATCGACGTGATCAGCGACGCGATCGCGAGACCGTTCGTCCCCAGCGGCCGCGGGTAGGGCGCGCCGTACGGGTTCGGTGCGCCGTACTGCGGGGCGGGACCGCCGTATTGGCCCGGAGCCCCGTACTGGTTGGGGGCGCTGTACTGATTCGGGGCGGCATACGGGTTGGGCGTCCCGTACTGCTGGTTCGGAGCCCCGTACTGGTCGCCGCCGTACTGATTCTGATTGGGCGAGGCATACGGATTCGGAGAAGTCCCGTACGCGCCCGGCGGCTGATAGTCGGGGTACTTCTCGGTGGGCGCCGAATAGGTGGGGTAACCGGATTCGTCGACCCCGTATCCGTCCCGCGGCAAGCCGGGAACCTCGCCGTAAGTGGGTGGTGTTTGCCCGTCGTACGGATTCGAATCGTCCGATCCCCCAGAATTAGTCACGATAACCAGCGTAAAGCATCAAAACCGCAGGAGAAGAAGCAGACCAAAGGGAGGCGAGTAAAGGATTGTCCACGTAGTGTTTATTCGCACTGTCACGCGCGAGCATTCAACTCTTGCTGAGGGGATCACATGACGACTGGTGGATACGACCCTAACGACAAACCTGAAGGTGGTGACCAGGGCGGATACCCCCCGCAGGGCAATCCTCCACCGCCGCCCGGTGGTTATCCGCCGCCCCCGGGGAATTACCCTCCGCCGCCGCAGGGACCGCCGCCCGGCGGATATCCGCCACCGCCGCCCGGCGGAAACTACCCGCCCCCGCCCGGCGGAAACTATCCACCGCCCCCCGGTAATTACCCGCCGCCGCAAGGACCCCCGCCCGGCGGAAATTACCCGCCGCCGCAGGGCAATTACCCGCCGCCGCCGCAGGGACCGCCGCCCGGCGGTTATCCGCCGCCCCCGCCGATGTCGGGTTACGGCACGCCCGGGCAGACGCCGGGGCAGTTCTCCGTGGGCGACGCGATCGGCTACGGCTGGAACAAGTTCAAGGACAACGCGCTCATCTGGATCGGAATTCTGCTGATCGCTGCCATCATCCAGGTGGTGCTGAACCTCGTCTTCGGCGGCTTCAGCACGTCGTCCGACATGAGCGCGGCCTTCTCGGTGTGGCGCATCGTCGGCACGATCGTCACCACCATCGTCGGCTACCTGATCAATGCGGCTCTCGTGCGGGGCGCACTGCACGAGGTGGACGGGAACAAGCCGGCCTTCGGGTCGTTCTTCCAGTTCACCAACGTCGGGGCGATCATCATCGCCAGCGTGATCATCGGTGTGGCCACCACCATCGGTTTCGTCCTGCTCATCATCCCGGGTCTCATCGTGATCTTCCTGACCTGGTGGACGCTGCAGTTCGTCATCGATCAGAACGAGGACGCGATCACCGGCATCAAGTCGAGCTTCCGCGTGATCTCGCAGAACGTCGGCCCGGTGCTGCTGCTGGCCCTCGCTCTCGTCGGCATCAACATCGTCGGTGCAATCCTCTGCGGCGTCGGACTTCTCGTCTCGATCCCGATCACGATCATCGCGTCGACCTACGCGTACCGCGTGCTCACCGGCCGTTACGTCGCGGCCTGACCGCTCGCTCCCACGGGTGGGCGTGCTTCCTGTCTTCGAGGACGGAAAGTACGCTCACCCGTTTTGCTACTCCCGTCACTCGAGTCACTCCCACCCCTTGCGTAAGGTGCTCAGGCGTCATCCGAGACATTCAGGACTCGAGATTCGAGGGGGAACACATGACTACCGGTGGATTCGATCCAGGCCAGGGACAACAGCCGTTCGGCAGGCAGCAGTACGGGCAACCGCACAACAACGGGGCGGAGCAGCAGCAGTACGGACAGCAGTTCGGGGCACCGCCGCAGTTCGATTCGGCGCAGCAGTTCGGCACCCAGCCGTTCGCGCAGCCGGACTTCGGGTTCGACCCGTCCCGCCCCGGTGAACTTCTTCCCCGCCTCGGCGCGCGGGTGATCGACGGCCTGATCGTCGGCATCCCGATGGCCGTGGTCAGCACCGTCCTCGCGCTGGTGCTGGGCAACTTCCTGGGCAGCGTCCTCGGCGCGATCCTCACCGCGGCCGCCGCCGTCGGCTACTTCGTCTTCCTCGAAACGACGAAGGGGCAGACCCTGGGCAAGCAGATTCTGGGCCTGCGCGTCGAGGGGCCGAACGGCGGACTCCCCACCCAGCAGCAGTCGCTGACCAGGAACGGCTTCTACGTCCTGTCCGCACTCGGCGGGTTTCCGCTCCTCGGGTTCCTGTTCGGACTGCTCGGTGTCGTCGCCGCGATCGTCATCGGGGTGACCATCAACGGCAGCCCCACCAAGCAGGGCAAGCACGACGAACTGGCCGGCGGCACGCGCGTCGTCCAGGGCTAGTCCCGGGCTAGTCCGAACCACGTCCTACCGTGCGGGTGAACGTACCTTTCGTCGCGTCAGATCGGACAAAAGGTACGTTCACCCGTTCCTGATTCGCGCCCCTCCACCTGCAGGTGCTTGGATTGCGGCGTGACAGCCTCAGATCAGCAGACCAAACAAGACGACCACGCGTCGTTCGCGCACGTCAGCCGGGGGTATTACCCGACGTTCGTTGCCCTCTTCACCGCGACGCTGCTGATCTCGAATATCTGCGCGACGAAAGGCGTCGCATTCTTCGCCGACTCGTCGCTCACGCTCGGGCCGCTGCAGATCCTGCCGATCATCACCGACGGCGGCTTCTTCCTGTTCCCGCTGGCCTACATTCTCGGCGACGTGCTCAGCGAGGTGTACGGGTTCAAGTCGACGCGTCGCGCGATCTACCTGGGCTTCGGCGCCCTGATCCTGGCCGCGTTCTGCTTCTGGCTCCTCATCGAACTGCCGTCCGCCGACTTCTACGAGAACCAGGAAGCGCTGCGGTCCGTCGTCGGCGTCTACCCGCGACTGCTGCTCGCCGGGCTGGCCGGTTACTTCGTCGGGCAGATGCTGAACTCGGTGACGCTGGTCCTCATCAAGGAGCGCACCAAGGAGAAGCACCTGTGGGCGCGGCTCATCGGTTCCACCATCGTCGGTGAGTTCGCCGACACCCTGATCTTCTGCTCCATCGCCGCCGGCGCGATCGGCATCAGCACGTGGAGCGATTTCGTCAACTACGTGATCGTCGGCTTCCTGTGGAAGACCCTCGTGGAGGTACTGGTCATGCCGATCACGTACCGCGTCATCGCCTACGTGAAGAAGCGCGAACCCACCTACCAGCTCTGACCCCCACGTGAGTGGGAATGTGTGCCCGAGGACGCTTTCCCACTCACGTGCGGTAGAAGCGGCCCAGGGTGTCGGCTTTGAACTCGTCGAAGTAGCCACCTTCGATGCTGGCGCGGATCTGATCGACCAACCGGACGGTGAAGCGTTCGTTGTGAATCGTGCACAACGTCGACGCCAGCATCTCCTTCGCCTTGAACAAATGGTGAATGTAGGCGCTGGTGTAATTCGCGCAGGTGTAGCAATCGCAGTTCTCGTCGATGGGCGTGAAATCACGACGGAATCGGCTGGTGTTGATGTTGAACCGGCCGTCCGGGTGGTAGATCGCGGCGTTGCGCGCGACGCGTGACGGATTCACGCAGTCGAACGTGTCGGCGCCGTTCTCGATGGCCACGAAGAAGTCGTCCGGCTCGCTGATGCCGAGCATGTGCCGAGGCTTGTGCTCGGGCAATTCCTCGTTGCACCAGCGGACGATGGTGCCCAGGTTCTGCTTCTCGAGCGCTCCGCCGATGCCGTACCCGTCGAAACCGCGGCCGCTCTCCCCCGTGATCGACTCCAGCCCCCGGCACGCCTGCCTCCGCAGGTCCTCGTACTGCGCGCCCTGCACCACCCCGAACAGCGCCTGATACGGGCGGTGGGAGCGCTCCACGGTTAGCTTCTCGTGCTCGGCGATGCAGCGCACCGCCCACGCCTGCGTCCGCTCCACCGACTGCTCCTGGTACCCGCGGGTGTTCAGCAGCGTGGTGAGCTCGTCGAACGCGAACATGATGTCGGCGCCGAGCTGGTGCTGGATCTGCATCGACACCTCGGGAGTGAACCGGTGCCGCGATCCGTCCAGGTGCGATTTGAACGTGACGCCGTCGTCGTCGACGGTCGCGAGGCGTTCCTTACCCTTGGCGATGACGTCATCGGAGCGCACCCCGACGGCTTCCATCGCGAGGACCTTCTTGAACCCGACGCCCAGCGACATGACCTGGAATCCGCCGCTGTCGGTGAACGTCGGGCCGTCCCAGTTCATGAACTTGCCCAGACCCCCGGCCTCGTCGACGATGTCCGGCCCGGGCTGCAGGTACAGGTGGTACGCGTTGGCGAGCAGCGACTGCGCGCCCAGCTCCTTCATGCTCTCCGGCAGCACCGCCTTGACGGTGGCCTTGGTACCGACGGCCACGAACGACGGCGTCGCGATGTCACCGTGCGGGGTGTGAATGGTTCCGGTCCGGCCCAGCTGTCCCTCGAGTCGGGTACCGACGGTGAAGAACGGATCGGGCGGGGTCGGGACTACGGCATTCACGGATGTATCCAATCACGGGCGACATTTCCGACGACACATCACTACTTCGTTCGAAAATGGGTACAGAGAGTGTGACGATCCCATCCCTTCGACCGGAGGAACCGCCATGAGCGAGGAGAAGGCCGGCCATCGGATCGACAGGCGAACGTTTCTCTCGGGTGCGGCGGTCGCCGGCGGGGTGACCGTGATGTCGGGCCTCTTCGACCGTCGGGCGGATGCGTCGGAGCTACCGCTGCGCCGCCAGCCGAATAGTTACGTGCAGCCCAACATCGTGTTCATCGTCGTCGACGAGATGCGGTTTCCCCAGGTATTTCCGGCCGGGATCAGCACTGCGGACCAGTTCCTGCAGCGGTTCATGCCCAACCTCTACAAGCTGTGGGCGCCGGGGGTGAAGTTCACGCAGCACTACACGGCCGGGGTGGCGTGCAGCCCCGGCCGTGCGTGTTTCGTCACCGGGCTGTATCCGCTGCAGAACTGGATGTTGCAGACGCGGACCGGCAATCGGGCGTCCCCCGTCCCGTCGCCCGCGATGGGGAGGGAGTTCCCGACGTACGGCAAGCTGCTGCGGCAGGCGGGCTACGTCACGCCGTACGTCGGCAAGTGGCATCTGTCGCCGTCGCCCGACGAGGACTCGGGGCTCGCCCCCGGCTACCTCGAGGAGTACGGGTTCGACGGACTGACCATGCCCGACATCATCGGATTGAACGGTGAGGGATTCGAATTCGACGGGCACATCGCCGACCAGGCCGCGGCGTGGTTGTCGACGCGTAAACCCGGGGACGGCCCGTTCTGCCTCACGGCGAGCTTCGTCAATCCCCACGACCAGCAGTTCTTCTGGGCCGGAACGGAAGCGGAACGGTATCAGTCGCTGTACGCGAACAACGTTCCCCCGCTCAGCCCCGCCCGGGCCTGGTCGGTGACCACCGCCGAGAGCGACCCTCCACGGCTGGGTTATCCGTCCGTGCCCCCCAACTGGGAACCCGAGAAGGCGCTGCAGTCGAAACCGAGCACCCAGGTGTTCGCGCGGGAGTTCCAGGCCCTGGTGTGGGGCGGCGTCACCGACGACGTCCAGAATCTGTCGAACTACTACCTCCAGCCCTACGGTCAGGGCACCGATCCCGACCGTCACATCGCGTTCGCGCCGTACACGTACTGGGAGCGGGCCCTGGACAGTTACACCAACGTGCTGTCGATGGTCGATCACCACATCGGCACGGTGATCAACTCGCTACCGGAAGACGTCGCGGCGAACACAGTTTTCGTCATGACGTCCGATCACGGCGAATACGCCGGGGCGCACGGCTTCGTCGCCGGCAAGCTGTCCACCGCCTACGACGAGGCGTTCCACATCCCGCTGATCGTCGCCGACCCGACCGGGCGATTCACCGGCGACACCGACACCCCACGCGGCCAGTTCACGTCGAGCGTCGACGTGGTGCCGCTGCTCGCGACGCTCGGGCACGGCGACCGGAACTGGATGTCCGGAGACCTGTTCGCCACGTACGCCGAACGCGTCGACCTCATGCCGTTGCTGCGGAGCAACGCCGCGGCCGGCCGCGACCACGTCGTCCTCGCCACCAACGAGCACGCACCGCAGGGGATCAACTGGAACAACTCCCCCACCCACATCTACGTGTTGCGCACCCCCGAGGCGAAGGTCGCGGTGTATTCGAAGTGGTTGGGGCCCACCGCCTACGTCGACCCGGCGTCGTTCCAGTACGAGTTCTACGACTACGCCACCGAACGCGGTCGGGCGGAACTCGACAACACCTTCGATCACGACCCGCGCGGTCCGGCCATGGCCGCCCAGCTGATGACCCAGTACCTGCCGACTCAGCTCGCCGCGCCGCTACCCCCGGCGTTCGCTCAGCAGGGTGCCGACGCGATGGCCCGGTACCTCGCCTACATCCAGCTGATCAACCGGTACACGCCCGGCGAGATCGACCGCGAGGGTATCGACAAGCTGACCGCGTTCGGGGAGGTGTTCTGACGGCCATGGCCGAGAGAGTCGTTGCCGCCGTACTGGTTCTGCTGCTGTGGTCCGGTGGGGCCTCCCTCGCGTCCGCGGCGCCCCCTCCGACGGCGCAGTGCGCATGGCAGTTCATGTCCAACTCGACCGTGCTCGACGTCGCCTTCCCCGACGCCAACGCGACGTACTGGGTTCTGCCCTACGCGTTGGGGCCCGGTGACACCATCGAACTGAGCGGCACCTACCCGGCCGCCCGCTACTTCTCCCTCAACACGTACGGGACGAACTTCGACACCGTCGACACGTTGCGCGACAACCAGATCGGACCCGACCCCGGCAGCGGAAACCCGTTCGACGACGCCGCCGCCGGTGCCCTGCCCGCAACCCAGAAGCGCTGGCACGCGACGGTCGTGACCGGTCCGGCCGATCACTCGCGCAACCAGATTCAGGCCCTGCCCGACGGCACCGACGCGCAGTCGGTACCCGTCGGCTTCCTCATCATCCGGGTGTACGTGCCCGACGACCCGGCATCGCCGACCGGCGGCGTTCCGCTACCCGACGTGACGCTGACGTTCGGGGGCCGGACGTCGCCGGTGCCGACGTGCGGATCCGAATTCGATCCCTCCGCCTACGACAACGGCCCACTCGGACAGGTCGCGGAGGCCGGTTTCGACCAGATCATCGCCGGCGCCGCGTCCGGCGCGTTCCCCGGCAACGTGCCCGAGGCGACGTTCGTGAACCCCGCGAGCACGTCGGGCCTGTTTCCCAACGGCGACAACAAGTATGTCGGGGCGGGGCTGACGTATCGGCCCGGACGCATCGTCGTCGTGCAGGGCCGGGCGCCGACGTTCCCCGACACCCGTGCCGGCCAACCCGTCACGGCACCCGGCCGGCAGGTGCGGTACTGGTCGATGTGCCAGAACGATCAGGTGACGCCGTACCCGGTCGTCGCGTGCGCCGCCGACTTCCAGACACGCACCGACGGCGACGGCAACTACACGTACGTCGTCGCCGCGCCGCAGGACGTCCCCGCCCGCGCCGCGTCCGACCCGACCGTCACCGTGATCCCCTGGGGTTCCACCGACGTCGCGAAGAAGGTGCTGTTCCTGCGGTACATGCTGCCGTCCGACGCCTTCTACCCACAGTCGGTGCAGGCGTCGCAGAGCAATCACACCGACCCCGCCACCACGATGGGTCCGTACTATCCGCGCTCCGCCTACTGCGACACCGCCACGTTCCAAGCCGGGGGAAGCACTGCGTGCCTGTGAGTACTTCTTAACCACGGGCGGTTAATAAGTACTCACGGGCGGTTGCGCAGATCGAGGGCGACATCGGTGATCATGTCTTCCTGTCCGCCGACGAGGCCTCGCGCGCCCACCTCGACGAGGATGTCTCGGGTATCGAGACCGTAGGTCGCCGCGGCATTCTCGGCGTGCCTGAGGAAACTCGAGTAAACCCCTGCATACCCGAGGGTCAACGTTTCCCGGTCCACCTGCACCGGCCGGTCCTGCAGGGGCCGGACCAGGTCGTCGGCCGCGTCCTGCAGCGAGAACAGGTCGCACGAGTGCTTCCAACCGGACAGGTCCGCCACCGCCACGAAAGGCTCGATCGGACAGTTGCCGGCCCCGGCACCATGCCCGGCCAGGGACGCATCGACGCGGATCGCACCTTCCTCGACCGCGACGACGGAATTCGCGACGGACAGCGAGAGGTTCTGGTGTGCGTGGATCCCTATCTGAGTACTCGGCTCGAGGATGTCCCGGTAGGCACGGACTCGATCCCGGACGCCGCCCATCGTCAGCCGGCCACCGGAGTCGGTCACATACACGCACTGTGCGCCGTAGGACTCCATCAACCGGGCCTGTGCCGCAAGTTCCTGCGGTGATGCCATGTGGGACATCATCAGGAACCCGGACACGTCCATGCCCAGTTCGCGTGCGGTCGCGATGTGCTGGGCGGAGACGTCCGCCTCGGTGCAGTGCGTGGCCACTCGGACGGATGCGACCCCGATGTCGCGCGCCCGCCTCAGGTCGTCGATCGTGCCGATGCCGGGGAGTAGGAGTGTGGTCAGTTTCGCCGACTTCAGCACGGACGCCGCTGCTTCGAGCCATTCCCAGTCGGTGTGCGAGCCCGGACCGTAGGTAAGCGAATGCCCGGCCAGTCCGTCTCCGTGCGATACCTCGATCGCATCGACGCCCGCCCCATCGAGAGCACCGGCAATCGCCGCAATGTTCGCGGGAGTGATCCGGTGCCGGATCGCATGCATCCCGTCTCGCAGGGTCACGTCCTGGATGTAGAGAGCCGCCCCCTCGGTGACGTACTCGCGCGTCTCGACGGTCACGAAACCACCTTTTCTTTCGTCTGAGCTGCGATCTCTCGGGCCACACCGAGCGCCGCCGAGGTCATGATGTCCAGGTTTCCCGCGTACGCGGGAAGATAGTGCGCGGCGCCCTCGACTTCGAGGAATACCGAGACCTTCCACAGCGGACCGACGTGATCGGTCAGAGTGAGCGTCGACTCGGTGACCGCGGTGAACTGAACCTGCTGCTTGAGCCGATACCCCGGAACATACGCGGCCACCTTCGCCACCATCGATTCGATCGAGGCCACGATCTCGGTCTTCCTGTCCTCCCCGACCAACGCCAGGACGGTGTCCCGCATGATCAGGGGCGGCTCGGCCGGATTCAGCACGATGATCGCCTTACCGCGCGCGGCACCGCCGACCTTCACGATCGCCTCCGACGTGGCCTCGGTGAACTCGTCGATGTTCGCCCGGGTTCCCGGTCCTGCCGACTTGGATGCGATCGACGCCACGATCTCGGCCCAGTACACCGGCGTAATCTGCGAAACGGCCGCAACGATCGGGATGGTTGCCTGACCGCCGCAGGTGACCATGTTGACGTTCGGCGCCTCGAGGTGCTCGTCGAGGTTCACCGACGGCACCACGTACGGTCCGATCGCCGCGGGCGTGAGGTCGATCAGGCGTTTTCCGAAGGGACGCAGCATTTTCTCGTTGAACTCGTGCGCCTTCGCGGACGTGGCGTCGAAGACGATCTCGATCTCGTCGAACCGTGGGTGGTCGATCAGCCCCTGCACACCCGTGGAGATTGCGCCGACCCCCAGACGCGCCGCGCGCGCGAGCCCGTCCGAGGTCGGGTCGATTCCGACGAGCGCGAGAACCTCGAGTTCACCTTCGGCCAGCCGTTTGATCTTGATCAGCAGATCGGTGCCGATGTTGCCCGGACCGATGATCGCCACTTTCGTGCTCACAGTGATGCTCCAGACGTGAAAGAGATGGACACACAGCCGATACCGCTGATCGTCGCCGTGTAGGTGACGCCGGGTGCGACGGGCACCATCGGTCCGAGTGCGCCGGACAGCACCACCTCACCGGCACGGAGGGGCGAGCCGAGCTCGCGGGACGTGTTCGCCAACCACGCCAACGCCGCCCACGGCGAGCCGAGACAGTCGGAACCCCTACCGTGCGAGACGACGGTGTCGTTCGCGGCCATCGACATCGAAATCGCGGTCAGGTCCGGCAACTCGGATGCGGTAACCCGATCTCCCAGTACGTACAGTCCCGAGGACGCGTTGTCGGCGATGGTGTCGCCGAGGGTGATGTCCCACGCCGCAACACGTGAATCCACGATCTCGAGGGCGGCCACACCACACTCCACATACGTACGTACGGTGACTGCGTCCACCTCCACATCGACGTTCGCACTCAGGACGAACGCGATCTCGGCCTCGACCTTCGGCTGCAGCAGCCGGCTCACATCGACCGGTTCCGCCACCGGGCAGTTCATATCCGAGAACAAGACCCCGAAGTCGGGCTGATCCACTCCCAGTTGCGCCTGAACCGCGGGCGACGTCAATCCGATCTTGCGGCCGACGGGCGTTCGGCCGCCTGCCACGAAGTCCGCGACGATGCGTGACTGCACCGCATACGCTGCCGCGATATCCGAGCGGCCGATCAGGTCTCGCACCGGCGCACACGGCACACCGTCACGCTGTGCGGTCGACAACCGCGCCGCAGCCTCCGCGATCTGCCCGAACTCCACCGTCGATGGGCTGGTCATCGATTCGCGCCTCCGTCAGATTTGGTCCCGCGCCTCTACCGCTCGGGAGATAGTGGCAACGTGCCCCAGCGGGACTGCCCGGTCAACGCACTCGGTCCGCTCAGCTGACCGGTCACGCGGCGCGGACACCCACCGGATCTGTCCCTCGGTTTACTCACCGAACCTCATTCGTGTTGCAGACCGGCCGATAAGTCGATACTGACTCCTCAACGAAACTGTTCGACCGTCACTTCTACACATCGAGGTATGCACCTGATGCCAGAGCCATCGAGACTCACCTCCGCCTTCCTACGACCCGCGGTGTCGGATGGAATCGCGACCATCACCATCGACCGCCCGCCGGCCAACGCTTTCAACCCCGCGCTGATCGCGGAATTCCTGCAGGTGCTTCCGCCGCTCGCCGACGACCCGGACGTTCGGTGCATCGTCCTCCGAGGCACGGGCCGGTTCTTCGTCGCCGGCGCGGACATCGCCGTCATGCGCGATCTCACCGAGGCCACCCAACGCGCGATGCGCCCATGGGTCGACGTCCAGCGTTTGCTCGAGACCGCCCCGAAGCCCGTCGTCGCAGCCCTGAACGGTCATGCCCTCGGCGGCGGTGCCGAACTGGCTCTGGCCTGCGACATGCGGGTGATGACGGAATCCGCGACCATCGGCTTTCCCGAGATATCGCTCGGTTTGTTCCCGGGCGCGGGTGGCAGTCAGAGACTGCCCCGGCTGCTGGGTGCGCACCGGGCGAAACTGCTGATGATCGAAGGTACTCGGCTCACATCCGCCGAGGCATTGCGCATCGGACTGGTGGACCGGGTTGTCCCCGACGCGGAATTCGACGAGCACATCCGCTCGACCGCACACTCGCTCGCGAACAAGCCGACCCGGACGATCGGCTTGCTCAAGCGCGTCGTCGAGGAGGGCCGGACGTTGCCCCTCGACCAGGCGCTGGACGTCGAATTCTCCGCCGTGCTCGAGCTCATCGCCACCGCTGACACCGCCGAGGGACTACAGGCTTTCCTCGACAAACGGGCGCCCACCTTCACCGGGCGCTGACACTAACACCGTGACACACCATGTTCTGAAGGGAACCGCATGAAGACCAATTTCTGGCGACGCGGGGTAGCGGCTGTGGCGGCGCTCGCCGCCGTCGCCGTCGCCACCACAGCGTGTACCCGTCCCGCCACGACGGCGGCCACCACCGCGGGCGACCTGGTGCGTATCTCGGTGGGTGTCGACCCGTCCTATGCACCGATCTTCCTTGCCGACCGCGAAGGGATGTTCGAAGCAGCGGGCCTCGATGTACAGGTCATCCAGACCGAGGGTGGCGCTGCCGGTGCACAGAACGTCGTCGCCGGCATGTCTGAACTGTCCGGAAACGCGAACTCGACTGCGCTCACCGTCATGGCCGGCAATCCCGGGCTGCGTGCGCTGGGTGTGTACGAGGAGTCCGACCGCTACTTCCAGGTCGTTCTCCGCGACGGCGTCACGCCCGACTCGATCAAGACCATGGGGGTCTTCCCCGGCATCGGGCTGTACTTCACCGACCGGTATCTACGGAGTCTGGGACTCGATCCCGCCGGGGTCAACCTCGTGACGACGAGTCCGCCCGAACAGCCCGCGCTTCTCGCGCGCGGCGACATCGACGGGTTCATCTCGTTCGATCCCTGGGTCACGCAAGCCGTCGACTCGGGAAGTCACGTCGCCGGGACGACGGGCGACTTCGGGGCCAAGTACTCGCAATGGCTGATCGCGTCGGACAGCTGGCTGAGCACCCACGAGGAACTCGCCGGCCGCGTGTTCCGCGTGATAGCGCAGGCCGCAGACATCGTCGACGCAGATCCTGACCGGGCCGCGACGGCGGTAGCCGAAGCAATCCAGATGGATCCGGCCGAAGTGCGTAACCAGGTCACCCAGATCGACTTCCGCGGACGCGATTTCACTCCCGACGACATCGAGCAGGCACGGCAACTGGTCGACTTCTTCCGCGCTCAGGGGAAGATCCCGGGTGACATAGATCCGCAGGAAGTCCTGCTGAGCGGCTGGTTCGACCAGAACACGCAGTAGCTGCGCCGACCACTCTGCTGACCGGACCGGTACGGGTCCGGTCAGCAGAACAGAATGATGCCCCTCCGCTCGGCCTGGTCATAGTGTCTATCCCACGCTCCCGGACGGAGGGCACGCATACCAGTACGGAATGGAGCAACCGTGGTCGAATCCGCTATTCGCGTCGTGGAACTGTCGAGCCCGTTCGCCCGGTTCGCGGGCCGGGTCCTCGTGGGGCTCGGGTACGAGGTCATTCTCGTCGAGCCGCCGGAGGGCGATCCGACGCGCCGCGAACTCGACGGATACGCCTTCGCCCATTGGCATGGAGGCAAACGCTCGGTCGTGCTCGACCTGTCTACCGACGCCGATCGCGGCGTACTCGACGAACTGATCGCGGGGGCGGACATTCTCCTCGACGGCAGCACTGTCGGTTCGGAACCATCTGTTTCCCAACATGATTCACTCGTCCACGTGCGGGTCACACCGTTCGGCATCACCGGCCCGCGGAGGACCTGGGCGGCAACGAACCTCACGGTAGCGGCATCGGGCGGGATGATGGCGCAGGTCGGCGAGCCCGACGGTCCCCCACTCTCGCTGCCCGAGGGCCAAGCCGAGCAACTCGCCGGCGTCAACGCGGCGATCGGCGCCCTGCTCGGCCTGCGGGCCAGGCGGTTCGGCCCCGCGCCGTTCATCGACATATCGGCCCAGGAATGCGTGGCGGCAAGCCTCGAGGCGGCGACGCTCGCGTACGTGCACGAAGACCGCATTCCCGGTCGGCCGGGCCGCGTGCACCCGCTGGTCCCGCACGGATTGTTCCGCGCCGCCGACGGGTTTCTCGGGGGTGGACTCGGCGGCAGTCCCCGAATGTGGGATGCCACCCTGCAGTGGCTGATCGAGGAAGGCGTCCAGGACGACCTGGATCACCCCCGCTGGAGCGACCCCGTCGAACGGAAAACCCACCAGGATCACCTCTTCGAGGTTCTGCAGCGATTTCTGTCGAAATGGCCGAAGGAGGAGTTCGCCGTCCGCGCGCAGGACCGCAAACTTCCGTGGGCCGCGGTGGACGGCCCCGCCGAACTGCTGATCAACCCCCAATTGAACGATCGTGACTTCTTCCTCGACGTAGTGTCCGACGACGGGGTGACCCGCGATCTCGGATTCGGATTCGCGTTCCCCGAGGGTCGGCGGGTCCGTGAGCTCGTCGTCCCGGGACTCGGCTCAGACCAGTCGCTGGCGACCGAATCTCGCACTCCCGCAGTACCACCCACAGAAGGGACGCAACCAGGGAGGCGCAGCCTCGACGGGATCCGAGTGCTCGACCTGACCTGGGTTCTCGCCGGTCCCTACTGCACCCGGATCCTCGCCGACCACGGTGCCGAGGTCATCAAGGTCGAATCGTCGGGGCGGCCCGACCCGACCAGGTTCGCACCCGCCATGCACCTGTCCCGCGGTCCGCACGACGATCCCGATACCAGTGGCTACTTCAACGACGTCAACCGCAACAAACGCAGCATCACCCTCAATACCCGCTCACCCGAAGGCCTCGCGGTGCTCGCCGACCTGATCGCCGAGAGCGATGTCGTGATCGAGAACTTCAGCTCCTCCGTGATGGAGAAGATGGGGCTCGGATACGAGCGGCTCCGCGAACTGCGTCCCGATATCGTGTACGTCTCGATGTCCGGCATGGGCCACACGGGTCCGCGCAGCAGCTGGGTGTCGTACGCGGACATCGTATCCGCCAGTACGGGACTGACGGCATTGACAGGATGGGGCTCCGAAGACGTCGTCGGCGTCATCTACGGTCACGGCGACATCGTGGCCGGGTTGCAGGCTGCGACCGCGACCCTGGCCGCCCTCGAGCACCGGGATCACACCGGCCGAGGGCAGCACGTCGACCTGTCGCAGCTCGAGGCGATGGCCGCACACATGGGGACCAGCGTCATCCAGTCGACCGGCACGGGCCGGCTGCCGGAACCGAACGGAAATGCTCACGCCGAGTATGCGCCCCATGGGGTGTTCCGCTGTCTGGGCCCGGACCGCTGGACGGCAATCGCCGTGCGGGACGAGTCCGACTGGCGCTCACTGTGCGAGTTGATCGAACGCCCGGAATGGTCGGATGCCGAGGGCTTTCGTACGGCCGGGCAACGCCGGGTGCGGAACCCGGAGATCGCGGCGGCCGTCACGGCGTGGACCAGGACGCTGCCCGCGGAGGCAGTCACCGAGATGCTGCAGCGCGCGGGCGTGCCCGCGGGCACCGTGCAGGACGGCAGGGACCTGGTCGAGGCTGATGCTCATCTGCGCGACCGCGGCTTCTTCGTACGACGGACACACCCCCGCGCGGGCGCCTTTCTGCACGAGGGGGTACCTGTCCGCCTCGATCGCGCGGCCGGCGAAGTACGCAGTGCCGCACCCCTTCTGGGTGCCGACACCGACGAGGTTCTCGGCGGCGTACTGCGGTACTCGAACGACAAGATCGCCGACTTGCGTGCGAACGCAATTCTCAGCTGAAACCCGCACATTCATCCGAAGGAGACATATGCGCGCCGCGCGGCTACACAATTTCGGTCAGGCCCCTGTCATCGACGAGATCGACACCCCCACCCGGGAGACGGGGCAGACGCTGGTCCGCATCGATGCGGCGGCGCTCGGCCACCTCGATATGACCGTCGCGAGCGGGAAGTTCAACGTCAAGCCCCCGCTGCCCCACATCGGCGGCACCGACGGCGCTGCAACGGTGGTCGAATCGGACACGTTCGCACCCGGAACCAGGGTGCTCGTGCGTGGTGGCGGCATCGGCCTGTTCAAGAACGGATGCTGGGCCGAGTACCTCGTCGCAGCAGACAAGGTTTTCACGCCGTTCGATTCCGGTCTCGCGCCGGAGATGGCCGCGACGTTCTTCCTGCCGAGCACCACCGGATACGTCGCCGTGAACGATGTCGCGAAGGTCTGCGCCGGGGAACGGGTGATGGTGTCCGGCGCGTCGGGTGCGGTCGGGTCGATGGCCGCCCAGTTCGCTCAGCTCGCCGGCGCCGCCGAGGTGATCGGAATCGTGCCCCGGCCCGATCAGGTGGATCTGCTTCCCGCCGGTGTGCGGCCGGTCGTCGGTCGCGGTGCCGAGTTGGCGAAGGCGCTCGGCGACGAACCCGTCGCCGAAGTGTTGATCGACACCCTCGCGGGTGACTCCCTCCCGCCGCTCCTCGAGCGCGTCACGCCCGGCGGTCGGGCTGCGCTCATCGGATACACGCTGGGAACCGAACTCACTCTCGACCTCCCCAATTGGCTGCTCAGCGACGTACAGCTTCTGCCGGTGAACATGATGCGCAAGGGAGCACGGCAGGCGGAGCTCGCCCCAGAATTGATCGGCCGACTCGTGGCGGGCGAATTGCAGCTCGCGGTGCAGCAATTCGCACTCGACGACATTGCCGACGCCCTGCAGTCGATGCGTGAGGGCAAAGTGGCCGGGCGCGCCGTAGTCGTACCCTGACGTCATGCCCGTAGAGAAAGTGGAGCCGCACCTCCCCGAGGCGATGACCATCCCGGCACTGCTGATCGCCAGGGCCGAGGTCTTCGGCGATCATGTTGCACTCCGCGCCGGAGACGTCCAGGTCACCTACCGCGAACTCGTCGGCAGGGCAGCGTCGATGGCCGCTTCTCTCTTCCGGCACGGCGTTCGCAGCGGCGACCGGGTCGCCGCGATGTCGGCCAACCGTATCGAAATCATCGATCTGCTCCTCGGCTGCAGTTGGCTGGGCGCCACAGCGGTGCCGCTCAACATCGCGTTGCGTGGCGACGGACTGAAGCACGTGCTCGACGAGTCCGGCGCGGGGCGGTTGTTGGTCGAGCCGGAGTTTCTCGAACGAGTGGATTCGGCAGGATTCGCGGGCGAGCGCTGGGTCCTCGGATCCGCGGCGGCTCCGCACGCCGACCCCGGAGCCGCGCATCCACTGTGTGGCCCGGCACCCGTCGGCGCACTCGATATCGCCGCCGTACTCTTCACCTCGGGCACCACCGGGATGCCCAAAGGTGTGCGGTGCCCGCACGCCCAGTTCCTCTGGTGGGGCGAGGGCGTCGGCCGGTCGCTCGATCTCGGAACCGAGGATGTTCTCTACAACTGTCTTCCCCTCTTCCACACCAACGCCATCAATGCTTTGTTCGCGGCGCTCGCATGGGGCGGCACTTTTGTCATGGGCGAAAGGTTCTCGGTGAGTCGGCACTGGACACAGGTCGAGGAGTGCGGTGCGACGGTGATCTATCTCCTCGGCGCGATGGTGGCCATGCTGATGAACCAACCGCCGTCAGCGGCGGATCGTGCGCACCGCGTGACGCGTTCGCTGTCTCCCGCGACGCCCGCGCACCTGTGTGAGCCGTTCCGGGAGCGCTTCGGAATCGAACTCGTCGACGGCTTCGGGTCGACCGAAACCAACCTCGTCCTGGGGACGCTTCCGGGCAGGCGGCGGCCCGGATACCCCGGCAGGGTGATGGACGGATACGAGGCCACCGTCGTCGCCAACGGCGTGGTGGTACCTGACGGGGCCCCCGGGGAGCTGGTAGTTCGCAGTCTGCGGAACGGCGGATTCGCCGACGGATACCTGGGAGATCCCACCCCACCCGCAGGCTCCTGGGTGCGCACGGGTGACCGCGTGATCCGTGAACCGGACGGCTGGTTCCGGTTCGTGGACCGTATCAAGGACGTCATCCGACGCCGCGGCGAGAATGTGTCGGCGACCGAGGTCGAGTCGGTACTGTCGCAGCATCCCGGTGTCTCGCAGGTGGCCGTGTTCCCCGTGCCGTCCGCGCTCGCCGAGGACGAGGTGATGGCGGCGGTGGTGCCGTGCGAGGGAATCACCCTCGAGCCCGCGGACCTGTTGCGCTTCGCCGAGGCACACCTTGCCTACTTCGCACTCCCCCGGTACATCGACCTCGTGGATTCGCTCCCGCTCACCGAGACCGGCAAGGTGCGCAAACCGGAACTCCGTTCCCGGGGCGTCTGCGAGAACACCTGGGACGCCGAACGGCAGGGGTATCAGCCGCTCAGAGACCGCTGAGTTCGCCGGTCGACGTCATTTTCCGCACCCGTTGAACGAGCACATCGTCGGACTGCAGGTCACGTCACGGGTAGCCGCGTCGCCCGGGGAGTGCGCGCATTTCATCGCATGCAGGGTCCGGGTGATGCCCACGCCGGCGGTCCGCAGGGCGCCGGTGATCCGGCTGACGTTCAGCCGGGCAGTGGGCGCCGTGACAGAGAGAGCACCGGCCAGGGTGCGCGGTCCGCTGAAGACCGGCACGGCGACGCTCATGTAGCCCAAACGGGTCTCTTCCACCTCGACCGCGAGTTGGTCGTTGCGCATGCGGTCGAGCTGCTGACGGAGGACGCCGACCGACATCGTGGTGCGGTTGGTCAACGCGGTGAAGCCCTGCTCGACTACCTCGTCGAACACGGACTGCGGCGAGAACGCCAAGATCATCTTTCCGGTCGCCGTGCAGTAGAGAGGCAACCTGCCCGCGACCCGCGACTGCTGGTTGAGTCCGCGATGCCCGATGATCTTCTCGATGTACAGGACGTCGATACCGTCGCGGACCGCGAAATGCACCGTCTCCTGAGTCGCGAGGAGCAGATCCTCCATGTACGGGAGCGCCGCATCGCGCAGGATGCGCTGCCGAGGCACCAACTGACCCAGCTCGAACAGTCGCAGCCCCAGTCGATACTTGGTACCCGCACGCTCGAGGAGACCCCACTCGACCAGTTCCCCGGCCAGCCGGTGCACCGTCGCCTTCGCGACACCGCTGCGACGGGCGAGCTCGGTCAGCGACAGGTCGCTGTGGTCGCTGTCGAAGGCATCCAGGATCAGACGCGCCTTACCCAGGACGGACGACAGGTCTGCGGAAGCCGGCTGTCCGGCCGACTTGATGGGTACTACCGATCCGAGTTCGACGGATTTCCGTGCGGCTGTCGTCATGGGTGCCTCCTGGCGAGTCTGGCGAGCAGTACGGTCGATCGACTTCCTGGGTGCGCTGTGCCCACCTGATGTCGCGACGCTACGGGACCGGCCACCTGAGACGCACGCCACACGGTCCGTTCAGTGGACCCGTTCCACAGAGTTTACATTCGGCGCCCCGACCTGGATCGATGCGAGAAATTCACGCACCGCCGACGCGACGGCCACCGCCTCGCGTTCGATGAGGGCCACCGTGCCCTCCTCGATCACGACGCAGTCGACTGACGGCGCCGCCGCGAGTCGCGAGCGCAGGGTGGGGACGTTCGGCATCGAGAACGGGTCCTTGCCGGCGCAGATCAGGAGCACAGGTACCGCCACCGATCCGATGCGGTCCTCCATCCGGTATCGGGCGCACGCCCGGTGGCCCTCGGCCGGGTCGACCCCGGGCGCGAGCGCGTCGTGGATGAACCGGTCCAGCAGTCCGGCGGCCGGCTCGGGATAGTACGGACGACGCAGCTCCCACAGGGTCTGCAGGTGCGCACCGTCCTCGGCTCGCTGCGCCCGGTCGACTCCCCCGCTCCCGGAATGTCCGGTCCGATAGTTCTCGTCGGCCCACGGACAGGACGACAGAACCACCGCATCGAGTCTGTCGCTGTGCGCGGCCGCCATTTCCATGGCCACCGCAGCACCCGTGTGGTGTCCGAGGACCACGAGGCGGTCCACACCCAGCGAGTCCAGCAGTTCCCAGGCGCCACGCGCGAAGGCCTCGATGGTCTGCGGCGCCCGCAGTGGGGCACTGGCGCCGAAACCCACCATGTCCATCGCGATCACCCTGCGATCGACGGCGAGCAGGGGAATCAATTCACGAAACTCGTCCCAGGACCGAGGCGTCTGGTGCAGGAGAAGCAGCACCGGCCCGTCGCCCTGCTCTGCGTAGTGCACCTGACCGAAAGAGGTGTCCGCATAAGCGAACCGGAGGTCCGTGCCCATCAGTACGACGCGACCATCGGGGTATCGACGCCGACCACGTCGATCTTCGCGGCACCGCCGGGGTTACCCACCGGCTCCGCGCGGGTCGGCAGGATGTCGAGGAAGAACTTCTTGTTGTCTTCCTTGAAACCCGGCTCCGCCTTGCGATCGACTGTGATCGCCTCCACGGGACACGCCAGTTCGCAGGCCCCGCAGTCGATGCACTCGTTCGGATTGATATAGAGCTTGCGCTCGCCTTCGTAAATGCAATCGACCGGGCATTCCTCCATGCACGAGCGGTCGGTGTAGTCGATGCATGCCTCGCCTATGACAAAAGCCATTGTTCAGCCTTCCTGCTCGGTGGAATGTCCGGGAAAGATCTCCGCCTCCGGGTCGAGTACGGCCGCGGCATTGTTGACGGCGGTCGCGGCCTCGCCGAAACCCACGGCGATGAGGCGGACCTTGCCGGGATACTCGGTGATGTCACCGGCTGCGTACACGCGCCGCACGTTGGTTTCCATGCGCGTGTTGACAACGATGTGGCGAGTGTCGATATCGATCCCCCACTCCGCCATCGGACCGAGGTCTGCCGTGAAACCCAGTGCCGCAATGACGGACTGGGCGGGAATCGTGGTCGTGGTCTTGTCGAGCTTGTGGGCGATGTCGACCTCGGAGATCCAGCCGTTGCCGCGCACGTCCGACACGTCGGCGTTGACCAGCACCTGCACCGAGCTGTCGTATACCTTGGCCACGGTCGACTTGTGTGCCCGGAACTTGTCGCGACGATGCACCAAGGTGACCGAGCGGGCCATCGACTCCAGGTGAATCGCCCAGTCGAACGCGCTGTCGCCGCCCCCGACGATCACCACGTCCTTGCCGACGTGAGCCGACAGGTCCGGCACGAAGTAACTCAGACCGCGGTCGAGGAAATCGAGTCCCCTCGTCAGCGGACGTGGAGTGAAGGTGCCGATGCCGCCCGTGACGATCACCGCCCCCGCCGTGATGGACCGGCCTTTGCTGGTGCCGACCACTGCGTTACCCGCTGCGTCGTGAGTGAGACTCTGCGCCTGCTCCCCCAGCAGATAGGTGGGGCCGAACTGATCAGCCTGCGCGAGTAGACCTTCGACGAGATCTCTGCCTCGCACGGAAGGGAAGCCTGCGATGTCGAGGATCGCCTTTTCGGGGTACATGGCGCTCACCTGACCGCCCGGCTCCGCAAGTGCGTCGACGACGGCGACCCGAAGACCTCTGAAGCCCGCGTAATACGCTCCGTAGAGTCCGGCCGGCCCGGCGCCGATGATCAGAATGTCGACGTCGAGCTCGGTTCCGGTCGACGCGAGGGGCGTAGTAGTCATGTCCGGAACGCTAATCATCCTGCGGTAGTGAACAAATGAAATCGGTCCGGTGAGCAGACTGTGTTCACTGCGGCGCCGGGACACGACAGAGCGGACCTGCCGCCCGGAAATGTGGGCCGGCAGATCCGCTCGAAGTGTGCGAGTAACCGAGCTGAGACTCAGGTCATGCTGCGAAGACCTCAGGCTCCTCGGCCGCGATCTTCTGAATGATGGTGGAGTAGGCGAACCAGCCCACCTTCTCGGTACCCACGGCCTCGTACGTCTGGGCCGCGATCTTGTCGTGCAGTTCAACCGGATCACCGGCGGCTCGGGCCGCGAGCTCAGCCTGCATCGAACGCTCCATAGACACGTACCACCACACCGCACTCTCCACCGACGTGCCTACGGTGAGATGACCGTGGTTGGTGAGGATCACCGCCTTGCCGGATCCGAGTGCGCCCGCGATACGCAGGCCCTCCTCCTCGTCCAGCGCGACCCCGTGATACTCCTCGTAGAGCGAATGGTCGTCGTAGAACGCGCACGCGTCCTGCGTGATCGGCGACAGCAACCGGTGCAGTGAGGAAAACGCCTTGCCCTGCAGTCCGTGGGCGTGGACGGCGCCGATCACGTCGGGTCTGGCGTCGTGCACCTTGGAATGGATGACGAACGCGGCCCGATTGAGCATTCCGTGACCGGAGAGGATCGTGCCGTCCGAGTCCACGTGCAACAGTTCGTCGGGCATCACCTGCGAGAAATGACGTCCGAAGGGCGCCGTCCAGAAGGTGTCGGTCCGTTCCGGGTCGCGCGCCGTGATGTGACCGGAGATGCCCTCGTCGAGACCGAATTGCGACAGGATTCGGTATCCGCCGATGACCGCGATCTTGCGGCGGCGTCGCTCCTGCTCGAGATCGTGATATTCCGGTGGGCCGGGAATGCCGGCGAGCTCGGCGATGGTGGGTGACTGATTCATTGCGCCCCTTACTATTTCACACCGTAGCGAGAGAGGAACTTCGCCGAGAACATCCGCAGGATACGGTCGAAGATGAAGCCCATGATGCCGAGAACGATGATTCCGACGAACGTCCAGTCGATGCGACCGTAGTTGCGGGCCTGCCAGATCATCGAGCCGATCCCGTGATCAGCGGCGACGATCTCGGCGGACACGATGGTGAGAAAGCTGTTGCCCATTGCCAGCCGAGCTCCCGTGACGATGCCCGGAACCGACGACGGCAGCACGACCGTCTTCATGAGCTGCAGTTTGTTTGCGCCGAGGTTGGTCGCGGCCTGAAGTTTGTTCTCACTGATCGCAACCGTGGCCGCGATGGTGCTGACCGTGACGATGAAGACCGACGTGTAGAAGATGAGCACTACCTTCGAGGTCTCGCCGATGCCGAACCACACCACCGCGAGCGTCACGAACGCGATCGGCGGGATGAACCGAAAGAACTCGATGTACGGATCCAGCAGTTGACGCACGATGTTGATGCGCCCCATCAGGATTCCGATCGGGGCACCGATCACGACACCGAGGCTCCATCCGACGAGGATCCGCTGTGCAGACGCCCAGATCGAGGTCCACAGCACGCCGCTCTCCGCGAGTTCCACCGCGGCCGTCCACACCTCGATCGGCGAGGCGATGGTCGTCGGCCCGTACCACCACGCCAGGAACGACCAGATTCCGAGACCGATCACACCTGAGGCCACCCACAGCAACCCGGTGCGGGCCGCCGCGCCGGCGACGCCCACCGACCGCTTCTGCGCACGTTTCGCTTTCACGCTGCGGGTCGGCACGGCCGGCCCCTGGACAACGGCGGTCATAGCTGGTCCTCCTCGATCCCCTGGTTGCGCAACGACGCCACCACTTCGGCGCGAATGTCGTCACGTAGTTGTTCGTACAGATCGATCACGTCCGGATGGGCTCGGTCGCGCGGTCTCGGCGCATTCACCTCATAGACGCTCTTGATGCGCGCCCGTGGTCCCGCAGACATGACCACCACTCGATCGGCGAGCGTGAGTGCCTCGTCGATGTCGTGGGTGACGAAGACGACGGTGCAACCGGTGTGCCGCCAGATCTTGTCCAGCTCGATCTGCAGCACCTGGCGGGTCTGCGCATCGAGGGCACCGAACGGCTCGTCCATCAAGACGAGGGAAGGCTGATTGGCCAGCACGCGGGCAATCTGTACCCGCTGGCGCATGCCCCCGGACAGCTGCGACGGAAACTTCGCACCCGCATGGGGAAGACCCACCATCGCCAGATACTCGGCCGCGATCCTTGCCTGCTCGGCCTTGCCGGCGCCGTGCATGCGCGGGCCGTAGGCGACATTCTGGCTGACGGTCATCCACTCGAAGAGCGCTACCGAGCTCTGGAACACCATGCCCGCGTGGGCGTTACTTCCCCGCACCTCCTCGCCAGCGCAGATGATCTCACCCGCGCTGGGGTCGACGAAGCCCGCCATGGAGGACAGCAGCGTCGACTTTCCGCAGCCGCTGGGGCCGAGGAGGCAGACGAACTCTCCCGGCTGCACATCCAGTTCGATACCGGAAACGATCTCTGCGGCGCCGAAACTGATTCCCAGATCACGTATTTCGACGGGAACACCCTTGATCGTTGCGACGCTCATTGCGCACTCTCCTTGTACCAGTCGAGGAGCATCGCCGAGGCGAGGTCCGGCTGTTCGGTCAGGACGCCGATCTTCTCGTAGAAGTCGACGACGGATTGGGCGGACTCGATATCCTTCGTGGTGAGATTCTCGACCGCGAAATCGATTTCGTCGATCGCGGCAATCGTCTGATCTTCACCGACATTGACTGCGGACCTGGTCGCTGCGGCGGCGACCCGGGGGTCTGCTTCGACCCGCTCGGTTGCCTTGTCGAGGACCTGGGCCACTGTGCGGGCGGTGTCTTCGTTCGCGTCGAGCCACGGCTGCGTGGTGATCGTCCACTGATGGTAGAACCAGTCGTAGTCCCCGGTCCGCGCGACGACATGCCCGGTGCCCTGGTCCAGGGCGGCAGCCGGCCACGGCTCCCACATCACGAAGCCGTCGATGTCGCCCCGGCTGAGCAACGCGGGCATGTCGGTAGGGGTGGCCGTGATCATCTCGACCGAACCGGCCGGAACGCCGTTGGCCTCGAGATACTTGTCCGTGGAGATCTGGCTCAGTCCGGGAACGATACCCATCTTCTCGACGTCGGCCGCCGAGTTCACCCCGTTCCGCAGGACGACCTTGATGTAGTCGCCGGAGGCCTCGTACGAGTACATGGCCCGGAGTGACGGGTTCTGGCGCAGCTGGGCGATCGTGGTCGTATCGGAGCTTCCGGCGAGCTGAACCTGACCCGTCGAGAGGGCGTCGACCGCTTCACCGCCACGGCCGAACTGCACCAGCTGCACATCCAGACCCGCGTCCGCGAACATGCCCTCCTGGTCGGCCACGAAGAACGGCGCATACGAGGCGTCGATCCCGACAGCAATCCTGATCGGTCCGCCGCCGGCCGAATCCGCGGTGCTCTGGGTTGCGGGGCGACTGCACCCACCGATCGTGACCGTGAGGAGCAGTGCTGCCGACGCAAGGGCAGTCTTGCCGAGTTGTGATCGCCAGGCCATTAACCGACACCTTCGTTCTGTGATCTGGGCCGCAAATGCGGGCGTGCATGAAGAAACCTAACCGCGCTGACCAGGCCCGAGAATCATCTCGGTCCACCATGCGGACCCCGGTGCAAAACTTACTTCGATGCAACATTCGGCCACGGTGCAGTGCAGTTTCCGGAAACGACGACGAAACATCGACCGCTTCAGGCTCTCGCTACACCGTCCACCTGGGGCTGTCTCCCGCGCACACTCGTGCGACATTGTCGGCCGTCATCGAGTAGATCCGCTGCCGCGCGGTAGCGCTGCCACCGGCGATGTGAGGGCTCAGCAGGACGGTGTCGAGGGTCCGTAGTTCACTGCCCGGGTCGAGCGGCTCCGTCGCGAACACATCGAGTGCGGCGCCCGCCACCGTTCCCGAACGCAGTGCCGCGACGAGTGCGGTCTCGTCCACCACCTCCCCGCGTGAGACATTGACGACGAGCGCCCCGCTCCGGAGCGTCGACAGCGCTGCCGCCGATATCAGCCCACGCGTCTCTTCGGTCACCGGCACGGCCACGACCAGCACTTCTGCTGTCTTCAGCAGATCCCGCAACGGCAGGAAGCGAGCTGTCCCGTCCCGGCGAGGGGTGCGAGCCGAATACGCTACGTCGCATCCGAATGCCGCGAACAGCGCCGCGCACCGGCGCCCGATCTCACCGAAGCCGACGATCCCGATCCGGAGTTCGCCGAGGTCACGGCAACGCCTCGACAGTATCGCCTCCTGGGGCCAGCGTCCCGCAGCCACTTCTGCGTGGGCCCAGTGAACGGACCTGCTCAGGCTCGCTGCCGCGACGACCGCCCATTCGGCGACCGACGCCGCATTCGCGCCCGGAGTGTTGGCAACCGGAACCCCCACGGAAGCCCACGCACCCACGTCGATGAAGTTCACGCCGACCCCGGGCTGCTGAATCAGCTTCAACCGGGACGCGAGAGCTGCCTCGGCGGAGCCCAGCGGCAGCGCGCCGCTCCAGTCGCCGACGACGATGTCGGCCTCCGGCAGCAGTTCGCGTAACTCACCGACGGTACGGAACCTCGGACGAACCACGTAATCCGTGTCGCCGACCGCACGCCGGATCGCCGAACCCAGCCCATCGTCCTCGTCGGCAGCCAGCACCAGGATGCGATTCACCGATCGTCCCACTCTCGTCTCGTATGCACGACTGGCCGGCCACGCGCGGAATGCGTGGCCGGCCAGTGGTGCACGGCTCGGTGAGCTCAGGCAGGCGCTTTCGCCTGGGCGGAGGCCTTCGCAAGGAACTCGAGGCTCAGCGGGTTATACAGCGCCGCCTGCTCGTGCTGCGGCCAGTGCCCGCACTCGGGGTAGAGCTGCAGCTGAGCTCCGCGGATGTCCTCGGCCATCTTCTGCGCCTCCGGGACGTCACCGAACGGATTGTCGTGACCCCATACGACCAAGGTCGGCGCTTGGATCTTCGCCAGCCGATCCGGACGCAGCAGGTTTCGCTGACGAGTGTCCATCTCCTGCAGCGACAGCAGGTTGTGGATGTTCGCAACGAAGTCGGGCTGATGGTAGATCCGATGGCGTGCCTCGACCAGTTCCTCCGTCGCGTCCGCCGGGTCGTGCATGAGGAGGTGCAGCCGGGCCCGGGTCAGCTCGATGTCGTCGCTCTGGACCGCCTTGGTTGTCGAGGACTTGATGCGCTCCATGACGGCAGGGTTCGCGACTGTGCCTCCCGCAGCGAGCAATTGGAGCGAGAGGACACGATCCGGCAGCTCGCTCGCCAGATGAGCGGCGACCCAGCCGCCGAGCGACTCGCCCACCAGGTGGGCCCGGTCGAGTCCGACGGCATCCAGGTAGTTCACGAGATGCTCCACGTATCGAGGGATCTCGTAGGCGTAGTCCGGCTTACCTGTATAGCCGTGCCCGAGCATGTCGATGGCGTGGCATCGGTAGTACGGCGCGTGCGCGGCGATGTTGCGGGCGAACGCTTCGAGGTGGCCGCTGGTGCCGTGCAGGAACACCACCGCCTCGTCGCCGGAGCCCGCCTGAAGCGAGCGCGTCGGCACTCCGGCGGCGTCCACCGTCTTCAGTGTGAAGTCCAGTCCGGCCAGTTCGTTCCAGATTGTCATTGTTGAATCCTTCGCTACGGTGAGTACGAATGGGAGGGGTCGAGCACGGCAACGCCCATTCCGGTGAGCCATTCCGGAATCGCCTCATAGGCAAGGCGTTCGGCGGGGATGTAGTCCATCATCGCGGCCATCATCAGCCACGTCCGCAGTTCCTGCGCGCCGTTGCCTGCCTGCTCCTCGATCTCGCTCGTGGAGTAGCCGGCCAGTTCCGACGCCTTTCCCGCGGTGAACAGGTCGAGGATGTGATCGTCGAACTCCGGGGTGATAGCGGCCTCCGCGGCCCGGATGATCTGTCGGCGGCGCACGTCGTAGTCGGACCAGTTCTCCCGGCCGTCGAGCCATGCCTGGACCATGAAGTCCTCGTCCTCACCGTGCGGGTCACGCCAGTCCGGCCACGGGAGCCGATGCGAGAGACCGCCGGAGGCGACGACGACGACCCGTGTGTCGGCGGGGTAGTCGGCGATCGCCGCACGCAAGGCGTCGGCAAGTTCCGCGCACCGCTCGAACGTCGGCAGCGGCGGCGCGAACACGTTGACCACGAGGGGGACGATCGGCACGTCGAGACCGTCGAGCAGGTACTGGATCGCATGGGACTGGCCGTGATCGATCTGCAGGCGGGCCGAGTACGCCAGGTCGAACCGTCCACTTTCGATCAATTCGTTCGCCAGGTGCCGGGCGAGGTCGACATCGACCTTCTGCGGTCCCTGTGGGGTCCCGGACTCACCGCTCGAATTACATTCGCCGACACCGAGAGTGAACGCAGGAATGAGGTCGAGCCAGAATCCACGGAAGTGGTTCGAGCCGAGAATCAACACCACATCGGGTCTCGCGGCCGCGATCCGGTCCCTCGTGGCGTACAGCGCGTCGCGGAACCGCTCGGCCTCGGCCTTGTGGGTGGTCTCCTCCCAGTGAGTGTTCATCAGGGTGCTGTGGGACGCCCCGACACCCAGCACGATCTTCGCCATCAGTCCACTCCTACTTCGTCGAGCGAGCGGGTGACCGTGTCGAGGGCGACACGGATGAGATATCTGGTGAGCTTCTCCGCCTCCCCGAGGTCCACCGTGTTCATCCCCATCGCGAAGTCCACCTCGAAAGGCGCATCCACCACCTTCGGCATCCCCACACGCACGGTGGGGATCCCGCGCCCGCGAAGGATGTTCGCATCCGTAGCACCGCTCGCGTCGTGGAACTCCGTGTGCGGGGCGCCTTCCACCGCTTCCCACGCCTCGACGGCGCTGCGGCACAACCACATCTGTGGATCCGAGCCCTCACCCGGAATCGACAGGACCTGTTCCACATCGATCCGGATTCCGCCGAGTTCATCGGAAATCTCCCGCACAGCCGCGACGAGCTCGCGCTTGGCGGCGCTCGGTGTGGTGCGCGGGCTGAGCCGAAGATCCACCATCATCCGGACGTTCTCCGGCGTGAACGAGGCAGTGCGCTCCCACCCGCCCCGGATATTCGCAACCATCCCCTGGGGCATAACGAGGCCGTCTCGGTGGGCCTGCGAGTACTTGGGGAACCACTCCTCGAGTCGTGTGGCCACTGCACCGGCCAGGGCAACCGGATTCCGGTAGGGCAGCCGGTGGCGGGAGCCCACGTACGTGTGGCTGCCGTGCACGGTGATCTCGAACCAGGCGAGGCCGACCTCCTCCCAGGACACTGTCCAGCCCGGCTTGGCGATCAGCGCGAAATCGGCCCTCACACCCTGTTCGAGCAGGTAGGAACAGCCCACACCCTGTCCGGTGTTTCGCCGCGGGTTCCCTACGCCGGGGCGGGCATTCGTCGGCATTCCACCCGCACCGAACCCCAGCAGGAGATCGCCCGACAGTGGGATGCCGGCCGCGCGGATGGCCTCCCCGGCGGCCATCACGCAGGCCGCGTGTCCCTTGGGATTCGAGGCGCCGAGTCCGATGACGTAGTCATCGTCGGCCACGGCGCGCGGAAGCATGTCGGCTCGCAGCGACTCCCCCGCCCAGGGAAGATCTTCCTCCGGGTTGCCACTGGTCACCGTGTCGATCGGGGCATACAGCAACAGATCCGGCCCAGTGCCGTTCCCGCGGACGCGTCCCCACGAATTCGCCTGCCGATCATCGAGATACATCGTGTGCGACTCGATCCCCGACGCCTCGAGCGTCGCGGTGATGTGCCGAGCCAACGGAGCCTCGTCTCCCGTCGGGCTGGGAATGTCGACGAGTCCGGTCAGCAGTTCGCGAAGACGGTCACGGTCGACGTGCGAGCACGCCTGCTCCGTCCATCGCCGGCGCTGCGCATCGAGGCCGGCGAGCGCATCCACCTGTCCGACCGTCATCGATTGACCTGATGTACCTGGGTGTTGCTGCGTGTCGCGATGAACCGCCATGCGATCGGCACGCCCGCGACGACGGCCCCACCGGCAATCAGAGTGATCAGATTCTTGAGCATGATACTTCCTCTACTCGCTGGTTTTCACGGGGTCCGCGGACTTGGCTGCTGCACCGCCACGAGATGCGGGCACTCTCCGCTCACGGGCCCGGACCGCCGGTTCGGGGACGAATTTCGCCGCAGCCGAGAGTTTTTCGGAGTATTCCTCCTCGGCGAGGTTGCGCCACGTGGTCAGCGACACGTCGGGCCGGTACAGCTTCTCGGGCGGCGCATCGGTGACCTCCACCATCCACGCATCCTGACCGGAGAACTGACCGTGGAACAGCCAGCGGATGGCGCCGAGATACTTCAGGTAGAACCCGAGCGTCTTCCTGGCCCCGGAGACGAAGTTCACCATCAATCCGACGTACTGGTGACGGTCGTCGTCGACCGGCACGTAGAACTCGTAATGAATGAAGCTCGGGTATGCGATGCGGAGCACGCCCGGCATGGACAGCGACGCGAACCCGGGGAAATTCTGTGCCGCGATGACGGGATTCACCTGTAGTCCGGCACCGACGTTGCCGATCTGCGACACCTTGCTCTCGTCGGGCTTCTTCTTCCACCACCGCTTGTTGGTCCATTTCCCCACGCCGGGGAAGTCGGCCTCCCAGTACACCTCGTCCTGCACCCGGAAGATCCAGCGACCCTCCGGCACGATGCTGGTGATGTTCCAGGTCGGCATCGGCTTGAACAGCCTCCACAGCGCCGTGCGGTGCAGGTACTTCGCATGCCCCTCGTCGAAGCCGTTCTCGCAGGCGAAACGCCAGTTCCCCTCGCGCGGCTGAATGCGCCCACCGACGATCCCGGCGTTCTCGACCAGTTCACGCGGCAGTTGGTCGTCGATCGACGGTGCCGGCTCGTTCGCGATGGGGATGTACACCCAGACGAGTCCGAGCCGCTCCTCGACCGCGTACGTCTGCACCGACAGCTTGCCGCAGATCTTCGAGTCCGGCCCGTCCGTGATGACCGCGGCAAGCTTGCCGTCGGTCAGGCGGTACGTCCATCCGTGATACGGACAGCTCACAGTTCCCGGAAACTGCTGGTCGCCTTCCGACAGCGGCACACCGCGATGCGGGCAACGGTCGTGGAGTGCGTACGCCTTCCCCGCGTCACGAATGATTGCCAGCTTCTCTCCGCAGATCGTGAAGCTCTTCGGGTCCTTCGTGATGTGACTGGACCAGGTGACGGGGTACCAGTAGCCCCGGTACCCACTACCCGCCGCGTTGTACTTGGGCCACGCCGTCCAGTCCTGCCGACCGGCCGCACGCGGCCGCTCCGGGAACGCCTGCGTGGCTTCCGGCGCCTCGACACCAGTCATGTGAAGTCCTCTCGACACGAGATGTTTGATAGTGCGATCTTGGGTGAACACTGTTCGACCGCCAACGGATCCGGTTCGCTCAGCAGACCGGTTTCATGTTTGCGATCACCACCGCCTCCCCGACCGCGCACAGGGTGCCACCTGCGGCGCGCTCCTCGAGATCGAGTGTGATCAGCCCGTCCGAGATCTCGCGGACGACGCCGGTGACGACGAGTTCGCAGCCCACGTACGCGGGTGCACGGTTGCGCCATCCGACGGAGACGACGGCTGCAGGCTCCCCGGCGAACAGCGCGGCAGCCCGGAAGAACAGTGCCCCTTGCAACTGCGCCATCACGACCGGGGAGTCGAGCCCCTCGATCCTGGCGTACTCGGGGTCGTAGTGGATGCGGTGGGCATTGTGGGTGGCTGCGCCGAACCGGAGAAGGAGCACCGGATTCGTCTGCTGAGCAATGGATCCGATCTTCTGCCCGACCTCGGCGTCGCCTCCGAATTCAGCGATCATCGGACGATGAACCTTTCGGTGACGGTCGCGAGATCGCCCGCACCGGACGCACGGTAGGTCTTCGACACTGTCAGGAGAAGGAAGTCCGAGCCCGGCCTGCCCTTTCGTTCCACCGTGTCGAGGCTGCGGCGCACCGTGATCGGATCGCCGAGAGGAACCGGGCGGTGGAAGGTGACGCTCTGCCCGCCCGCCATCAGCCGCACGTCCAGTCCGTCGGTCCCGGGAACCTCGTCCCGGAACATGCCGTCGGCCCGGTATTCGGCAGCGACGCCTCCGCCGGGCCCCCGGAGCACGCTGGGCAGATACAGGGGATGCACTTCGAAACCTGCGGAATCCGGGTCGAGGAGACGCGGGTCGACCTCACCGCATGCACGCGCGAACGCGACTGTCTCCTGTGCGCGTAGTGGGCCGAGATCCCGGTACTCGACCGTGCCGACGATGGCTCCGGCGCGGTCTTCGGCGGCTCTCAAGTCTGGTCTCATGCGCCGACGCTAGGGCCATGCCGCGCCACCGAGCCACAGACCGGGACCGCCCAGCGGACCCCGATGCTTCCCACGGACGGCTTCATCCGGTCAGGTGGACACATGCCAAAACCACCGAACAGCTTGTACGCCAGCGCCGATGGCGTGAAATTCCATTACCACGACCTCGGTGAGGGAGACCCCACGATCTTCCTTCACGGCGGCGGACCGGGATGCACTGCGTGGTCCGACTTCGGACCGGTCGCCCCCCTGTTCGCGCGCGATCGTCGGGCGATCCTCGTGGACATCCTGCAGTACGGCCAGTCCGACAAATGCACTATCACCGGTCCGATGTGGGACTTCCACGCCGCGAAGATCGTTGCCCTCCTCGACGAACTGGGGATCGCCCGCGCCGACTTCGTCTGCAACTCCTGGGGCGGGACGATCGCCCTCAATCTTGCAGCCAAGTACCCCGACCGCGTTCGTGCGTTGGTGATCACCGGCAGCATGCCCGTGTTCTACGGACCCCTCGCTCCCTTGCCGGAGAACGGCCACCGTGGACGCACCGCCCGGGACGTCTACTACGGCGGCGAGGGACCGACCCGGGAGAAGATGCGCCAGTTGATCACTCGACTCGAGTGGTTCGACGGGGACAAGCTCCCCGAAGAGACCCTCGACATGCGTTACGAGCAGAGCCTCGACCCCGAGGAAATGGCACTCGCCGCGGCGTCGGACAACCCGCGAGGTGAGTGGCAGGACCTCACCGCCGAACTCGGGATGATCACGGCCCCTGTGCTGTTCGCCTGGGGAATGAACGACGCCTTCCTCACCCCCGACTACCCCCTGATGCTGGCCCGCATGATCGAGCACGGCCACCTGTACGTAATGGACAAGGCATCACATCACCTCCAAGAGGAACGTCCGTACGACTACTACTCCGCTGTGACCGGCTTCCTTGACCAGCAGCATCCGTGATGCCGAGGCCGACGCGCCTCCCGACGGCGGAAGCCGGCTCCGGCTGGTACTGATCCTCGGGGTGCTCACCGCCCTCGGGCCGTTCACGGTCGACATGTATCTCCCGGCCCTGCCGACGATTACCGCCGACTTCCACACGACCGATGCCGCAGTGCAACTCACCCTGACGGGCACGTTGATCGGCCTCGCGATCGGCCAGCTCGTCGTCGGCCCGTTGTCGGACATCTACGGCAGGCGCCGTCCGCTCGTCGTGGGCACGGTCCTTCATGTGGGCGCATCGGTCGCATGTTTCTTCGCTCCCTCCATCACGGTGCTCGGTGCCCTGCGAACCCTTCAGGGATTCGGCGCCGCCGCGACGGGCGTCATCGCGATGGCCGTCGTCCGCGACCTGTTCGTCGGTCGCGCCGCGGCGGTCGTCCTGTCCCGGCTGATGCTCGTGATGGGGGTCGCGCCGATCCTCGCTCCTTCGGTCGGCGGCCTCCTCCTGACCGCGGTCTCGTGGCAGGGGGTCTTCCTGGTTCTCGCCGGGCTCGGCATCCTGATGATGCTGCTGGGCGGGTACGCGATGCCGGAGACCCTTCCACCTTCATCTCGCTCGGCACGCGGGATAGCTCCGGTGGCGACGACCTACCTCACGCTGAGCCGTGATCTCCATTTCGTCGTACTGGCGCTGGTGTGCGGGCTGGGACGGGCCGTCCTGTGGGCCTACATCGCCGGTTCGTCCTTCGTGATGCAAGACCAGTTCGGACTCGCCCCGGCGTCGTACGGCTTCGCCTTCGCCACCGGCGCGGTGGTGTTGATCGGTGCGTCCCAACTCAACGTGGTCCTACTCGACAGGTGGTCGCCACTCCGCATCAGCGTCGTCTCACTTCTCGTGAGCACCGCCGTCGGCGCGGGCTTCATCGCCCTGGCAGCCACCGACACCGGCGGCTTCCTCGGCTTTGCACTCCCGGTCCTGACGCTTCTCTGCGCGACCGGGTTCGTGATGCCGAACGCGCCGGCGCTGGCGCTGTCGCGTCACGGGCAGGCTGCCGGGACGGCCGCCGCAATGGTCGGTTTCGCACAGTTCGGCGCTGCGGCCGTCGTTGCCCCCGTGGTCGGCGTACTCGGCAACACAAGCCTCGCGGTGGCAATCGCGATGACGGGGTCGGCAGCACTCGGCTTCGTCGCCCTGGCATCGGTGGGCCGGGGCTTCGGAGCGCGAATACTTACGCCGAACGCTCGAGAGAGTGCAGCGTCCGGCTGATCCCGAGGCCCGCGGACGTCAAGTGGCCGGTCAGCCTGTCGAGGTTCATCCGGGAGGTGGAGGTGGACAGTCCGACCGCGCCCACCAGCACCGAACGGCTGAACACCGGCACCGCAATGCTGGCGACGCCGAGCAGCATCTCCTCGATCTCGACCGCCATCATGTTCTGCCGGACGCTCTCGAGCTGGCGGTGCAGGTGTGCCGCGGACGCGACCGAGCGCGGGGTGATCGGACGAAGTCCGCTCTCGACGACCTGCTCGACGAGGGCGGGCGGAGAGAACGCGAGGATCGCCTTCCCCGTCGCCGTGACGTACAGCGGCAGGCGCCCGGCGAGGCGTGACGGCATTTCGACGGCCCCGTGCCCCGAAATCTTGTCGACGTAGAGAACATCGAGGCCGTCCCGGATCGCAAGATGCACCGTCGCACCGGTCGCAGCGTGCAACTCCTGCAGGAAGGGCAGGGCCGCGTCACGGATTATCCGTTGCGCAGGCACCAGCTGTCCCAGCTCGAAGAGGCGGAGTCCCAGGCGATACTTGGTCCCGACCCGCTCGAGGAGACCCCACTCCACCAAACCGTTGGCGAGCCGGTGCGTCGTAGCCTTGGCGACTCCACTGCGCCGGGACAATTCGGTGAGCGACAGAGCCCCCGATTCCACATCGAACGCTTCGAGCAGCAACCGCGCCTTGCCTAGTACCGATTGCATTGCCAGGCGCCTCCAAACAGACCTGACCTGTGAGTACTTATTAACCGCCCGTGGTTAACAAGTACTCACAGGCGTTTACGCACTGACGAACTGGCTGTTGTACAGGCGGTAGTACGCGCCGCGGGTGAGGAGCAGGTCGTCGTGGCTGCCCTGCTCGACGATGCGACCGTCCTCCATGACGACGATGAGGTCGGCGTCGCGGATGGTCGACAACCGGTGTGCGATCACGAAACTCGTGCGATCGCTGCGCAAAACCGCGGTCGCGTGCTGCACCAGCAATTCGGTGCGGGTGTCGACGGAACTGGTTGCCTCGTCGAGGATCAGGATCGACGGCTGCGAGATGAACGCGCGGGCGATGGTGATCAACTGCTTCTCACCGGCACTGATGTTGCTGCCCTCTTCGTCGATGACGGTGTCGTAGCCGTCGGGCAGCGAGTGGACGAACCGGTCGACGTAGCTGATCCGCGCGGCCGCCTGGATCTCCTCCTCGGTGGCGTCGGGACGTCCGTACGCGATGTTGTCGCGGATGGTGCCGCCGAACAGCCACGCGTCCTGCAGCACCATGCCGATGCGGGACCGCAGGTCGTCGCGCGACATCTCGGCGATGTCGACGCCGTCGAGGAGGATCTTGCCGCCGCCGAGTTCGTAGAACCGCAGGATCAGGTTGACCAGTGTGGTCTTGCCGGCGCCGGTGGGTCCGACGATGGCGACCATTTGACCGGGTTCCGCCACCAGCGACAGGTTCTCGATCAGCGGATTCTCCGGCGAGTAGCTGAACGACACGTCCGAGAACTCCACCCGGCCGCGGGGCTCCGACGGCGTCGGCGCTTCGGCGAGGTCGGGCTCCTCCTCGTCCTCGTCGAGGATGGCGAACACCCGCTCGGCGGACGCCACGCCCGACTGCATGAGGTTGACCATGGCCCCGATCTGGGTGAGGGGCTGGGTGAACTGGCGCGAGTACTGGATGAAGGCCTGGACGTCGCCGAGGCTCATCGTGCCGGACGCCACCCGCATGCCACCGAGCACGGCGATGGCCACGAAGTTGAGGTTTCCGAGGAACATGATCGCGGGCATGATCAGACCCGAGATGAACTGGGCCCGGTAGCTGGCCTGGTAGAGCGCCTCGTTCTGCTCCTCGAACCGGGCCTCCACCTCACGGCTGCGGCCGAACACGGTGACCAGTTCGTGGCCCGTGTACGCCTCCTCCACGTGAGAGTTGAGGGCTCCGGTCGACTTCCACTGCGACACGAAGTGGGTCTTGGACCGTTTCGCGATCTGGGCGGTCACCAGGATCGACAGCGGCACCGTCAGTACCGCGATCAACGCGAGCATGGGCGAGATGACGATCATCATCACGAGGATGCCGATCACCGTCATCGCCGACACGATCAGCTGACTCATCGTCTGCTGCAACGACTGCGAGACGTTGTCGATGTCGTTGGTGACCCGGCTCAGCAGGTCGCCGCGGGAATGGGAGTCGAAGTAGCGCAGCGGAAGTCGATGGATCTTCCGTTCGACCTCGGCGCGCAGGTTCTTCACGACGCCCTGCACGATGATGTTCAGCAGGAAACCCGACAACCACATGAACACCGCCGACCCCAGGTACAGGGCCAGCACGATCGCCAGAACCCGGCCGAGCGCGCTGAAGTCGATGCCGACACCGGGCACGACGGCCATGCCGGACACCATGTCGGCGAACGTGTTCTGACCGTCGGCCCGCAGCGCGGCCACGGCTTGGTCCTTCGACATCCCGGCGGGCAACTGCGCGCCGATGATGCCGTCGAAGATCAGGTTCGTGCCCTGACCGAGCATGCGCGGCGCGATCGAGGTGAGCACCACCGACACGGCAGCCACCAGGAAAACGATGCCGACGGCGATCCGGTGGGGACGCAGCCGCCTCAGCAGCCGCTTGGTGGACGGCCACAGGTCGTTCGGCTTGGATCCCGGGGCACCCGGAGCGACCGGTCCCGGAATACGCGGGCCGGCGGGCCTTTCGGCGGTGGTGGTGGTTGCGCGATCGCTCATAGTGCTTCCTGGACCGATCGTTGGGATTCGACGATCTCGACGTAACACGGACACGTCGCGAGCAGTTGGTCGTGCGTGCCGATTCCGACCACCGCGCCGTCCTCGAGGACCACGATCTGCTCGGCCTCCACGATCGTCGAGACACGTTGGGCGACGACGATGACGCACGCGTCCGAGGTCTCGGGTTTGAGCGCCGCACGCAGCCGGGCGTCGGTGGTGAGGTCGAGGGCGGAGAAGGAATCGTCGAACAGGTAGATCGACGGACGACGGACCAGCGCACGTGCGATCGCGAGCCGCTGCCGCTGACCACCGGAGACGGTGGTGCCGCCCTGCGCGATCGGGGTGTCGAGACCCTCGGGCATCGCCCGGACGAAATCGGCGGCCTGCGCGATCTCCAGTGCCCGCCACAGCTCGTCGTCGGTGGCGTCGGGTTTGCCGTACCGCAGGTTGGTGGCGACGGTGCCCGAGAACAGGTACGGCCGCTGCGGAACCAGTCCGATGCCGGACCGCAGGACGTCCAGGTCGATGCGGCGCACCTCCGTGTCGGACACGGTGACCGAACCCGACGTGGCGTCGATGAGGCGCGGGATCAGCGACAGCAGCGTCGTCTTACCGGAACCGGTGCCGCCGATGATCGCGGTGGTCTTGCCGGGTTCGGCGCGGAAGCTGATGTCGCGCAACACGGGTTCGTCGGCGCCGGGGAACTTGAACTGGGCGTCGCGCAGTTCCACCACACCGGGGTTTTCCAGCACGGTGACCGCGTCGACCGGCGGCACGACGGTGGAATCGGTGTCGAGCACCTCGCCGATACGTTCGGCGCAGACGGTGGCGCGGGGGGCCATCATCGCGATGAACGACGCCATCATCACCGACATCAGGATCTGCATGATGTAGCTGAGCATCGCGGTCAGCGAGCCGACCTGCATGGTGCCGCTGTTGATCTCGTGGCCGCCGAACCAGATGACGGCGACACTGGTGATGTTCGCGATGACCATCACGAGGGGGAACATCACCGCCGTCAACCTGCCGACCCGCAGGGCGGTCTGGGTGAGCTGCTCGTTCGCGTCGCCGAACCGCGCCACCTCGGAGCGCTCGCGGACGAACGCCCGCACCACCCGGATACCGGTGATCTGCTCACGGAGCACCCGGTTGACGCCGTCGATGCGGGTCTGCATCTCCCGGAACGCGGGCACCATCCGCGAAATCACGAAACCCATGGACAGCGCGAGCACCGGCACGGTGACCGCCAGGATCCAGGCGAGCCCGGCGTCCTCCCGGATCGACATCACGACACCGCCGACGCACATGATCGGCGCCATCACCAGGATCGTGCAGCTCATCACGACGAGCATCTGCACCTGCTGCACGTCGTTGGTGTTGCGGGTGATCAGGGACGGCGCGCCGAAGCGGCCGAATTCGCGGGACGAGAAGCTCCCGACCTGATGCATCACGGCGCGGCGCACGTCGCGCCCGAAACCCATTGCGGCCCGGGCGCCGAAGAACACGGAACCGATCGAGCAGATGATCTGCACGACGGTGACGAGCAGCATCATGACGCCCGTGGACAGGATGTACGCGGTGTCGCCCTTGGTGACGCCGTTGTCGATGAGATCGGCGTTCAGACTGGGCAGGTACAGGGCGGCCGCGGTCGCGACCAGCTGGAACAGGACGACCGCCGTGAGCTCCCGCTTGTACGGGCGGAGGTACGTCGTGAGCAGGGCATTCAACATGGGCAGCGATCCTGGCGGGTCATCATTATGTCCGAAGGTTACCAACAGAAGGCCTACGGCCTTGTGCGCCTTTCTGGTAGCAGCCGCTACCAGAAAGGCGCACGGGCGCGAAGCGCCTACCGGACGGGCTGCAGCGATTCGTCCGCGTCGTGCAGGACCTTCTTCAGCTTCTCGCCCTCGATGTCGACGTTGGGCAGGATCTTGTCCAGCCACTTCGGCAGCCACCAGGCCTTGTCGCCGAGCAGTGCCATCACGGACGGGATGATCACCATGCGCACGACGAAGGCATCGAAGAACACGGCCGCCGCCAGGGCGAAGCCGATCGACTTGATGAACGAGTTCGGCTCGGCGATGAAGGCCGCGAACACCGAGATCATGATGACCGCGGCGGCGCTGACCACCCGGGCACCGTGGTTGAAGCCGACGGTGACGGCCTGCTTCGCGGTCGCGCCGTGGACATATTCCTCCCGCATCCGGGTCACCAGGAACACCTGGTAGTCCATCGCGAGACCGAACACGACGCCGATCAGGAAGATCGGCATGAAGCTGACGATCGGCTGCGGGTTGGAGATGATGCCGCCCCAGCCCTCCTGGAACACCGCAACGGTGGCACCGAACGTGGCCGCGACGCTGAGCAGGAAGCCGAGCGTGGCCGTCAGCGGCACGAGCAGCGAGCGGAACACGAGCAGCAGCAGGAGGAAGGCCAGGCCCACGACCACCGCGAGGTACGGAATCAGCGCGTCCTGCAGCGTGTCGGACACGTCGCCTTCGAGCGCGGTCTGCCCGGTGACGCCGTAGTTGACGCCGATCGAGTCGTGCAGATCTGCCTCCGCACCGCGGATGTTGCTCACCAGGTCCATCGTGGCCGGATCGCTGGGCGCGCTGCTCGGCGTCACCAGGATCTGCGCGGTGTCGCCGGCCTTGTTCACGCCGACGACCTGAGCGTTCGACACGTCGTCCTGCGCGGTGATGGTCTTCACGACCTCACCGAACGCCTCCGACGGCGTGCCGGTGGTGACGTCCTTGGCGTCGACGACGACGAGCAGCGGACCGTTCTTGCCAGGTCCGAAGCCTTCGCTCACGAGGTCGTAGGCCTGCCGGGAGCTGGTGGCGGGGTCGCCGGTGCCCTCGCCGGGCAGGGCCAGGCTCAGGCCGGCCGCGGGGATCGCGAGCGCCCCGAGCACCACGACGCCGGCGATCAGCGGAATTGCGGGCCGGCGGACCACGGCGCTGATGTATCGCAGGGCGAGGCTCGGCTTGCCCTCGTCGTCCTCGAGGTCACGACTGCTGAGGAACGGGATCTTGCCTGCGAACGCCTTCTTCCCGAACAGCCCGAGGATCGCGGGCAGAAGCGTCAAGGCGATCGAGACGGCGATGAACACCGTGAACGCGGCGGCGGCACCCATGTCGGAGAGGAACGGGATCCCGACGACGCGCAGCGCGATCAGGGCGATGATCACCGTGAGACCGGCGAACACCACGGCGGAACCGGCGGTGCCGACGGCGCGTCCGGCCGCTTCCGAGCGGTCGTCCGTGAGGGTGAGTTCGTGCCGGAACCGGGACACGATGAACAGCGAGTAGTCGATGGCGACGGCCAGGCCGATCATGATGGCCAGCGTGGGCGTCATCGAGCTGAGGTCGGTGAAGCCGGTGGCGACGGTGATCCCGAGGCTGCCGATCATGATGCCGATGATCGCGGTGATCAACGGCAGACCTGCGGCGACGAGCGAGCCGAACGTCAGCGCGAGCACGACAGCTGCCACGCCGATGCCGACGAGTTCGGTGGCGCCGCCGGGCGGCTCGGCTTCGTTGGCGACCGAACCACTGATCTCGACGGTCAGCCCGGCGTTGCGGCCGGCGTCGGCAGCGGCCGAGATCTGGTCGCGCAGAGCCTGGTCGACGTCCCCCATGCCGCCCTTGAACGGCACCTCGACGTAGCCGACGGTCTTGTCGGCGTTGAGCGGAGACAGTGCCTGTGCGTTCGCGACGGCGGCCTCTTCACCGATTCCCTTGTCGGCCGCGGTCGACTTCGCCATCTCGACGAGCTGCTCGTTCGCGGTGACGGGGTTGACCAGCGCCTTCGCGGCGTCGGCACCCGAGGCGGTGGCGGGATCGACCTTGGCGGCGTCCTGGACCTGTTCGATGCCGCGCACCTTGGTGAGCACCGCGTCCATCGCCTGCCGACTCTGCTCGCTCTCGAGGGTCTGCCCCTCGGGAGCGGCGAACACGTAGCGCGCGCTGACGGCGTTCATCGGGTCGCTGCCCGCGGCCTCGGGGAAGCGTTCGGCCATCAGGTCCTGCGCCTGCTGTGCGGGGGTGCCCGGGATGGAGAACGAGTCCTTCGTGGGCCCGGACAGCGTTGCCGCCCCGACGCCCATGAGGACCAGGATCACCAACCAGACGCTGAGGACCGCGCCTTTTCGCCGGTAGGCGAATCTGCCGATCCGATAGAGATAGGTGGCCACGAGAGACTCCTTCTGAGTCGGTGGAACGAAGGGTGTTTCGGGGCAGCCGGTTACGGCTGCGGGATTCCCTGACGGAGTTGACGCATGGCGTCGCGGACCAGTTCTTCGGGCCCGCTCGCGCCGGACTTGCCGCTCATCCACAGGTCGAGCGACGCCTTGCACGCCGATCCGACCGCCAGGTGCAGCAGGTTGGGGTAGAGGTCGGTGTCGATGTTCGTGCCCGTACGTTCGGCGATCACCTCACCGACCAAACGGGTGACGCGCAGGTGCACTTCGAGTTTCTTCGCGAGCAGCGCGGGGCTGGTCTCGACGAGTTCCATCATCACCGCGGTCTCTTCGAGCGGTTTCGCGGGATCGGTGACGATCTGGACCACCACGTACTCGAGGGAATCCCAGATCGGCTCGTCCTCGGGACGGGCGCGGAGCAGGTCCACCCAGTCGTGGACGGACTGCTCGAAGTGCGCGAGTACCGCCTCCTCCTTGCTGGAGAAGTAGTTGTGGAACGTCCGAGTCGAGACTCCCGCCTCGGACGCGATGGCGTCGGCAGTGACGCATTCGATGCCCAGCGCGCGGGCCAGGCGTGCGGCGGCGCCGCTGAGGGCTGCGCGCGTGGCGGCCTTCTTGCGGTCCCGCAATCCGATTTCCGAAATCACTACTCCAACGGTACAGAACTTGCAGAGCTCTGCAAATTTGCGTGAGAGTGCAACTTTTATGTTCTTGCCCACAGTTCGCGCAGCACTGTGTCGGGAGTCACCGCGGCGTTACGGTGGATTCATGTCCGATCCGACGGCGCCACTGTCGTTCCGGGCGGACGAGATCGACCGCGCCGCCCTGGACCAACTCGCCGCCGTCCTCGACCTGCAAGCCGCGCGGCCGGGAATCCGGCGACTGCGCGAGTGGTCGTTTGCCGCCCTGCAGGTGCAGCCGGGCGAAAGCGCTCTCGACATCGGATCGGGCACGGGGTCGGAGACGCGTGCCCTCGCCGCCGCGGTCACCGCGTCGGGTCGCGCGATCGGGCTCGATCCGAATCCCGGCATGGCCCTCCTCGCCCGGGAGCGGACCGAGGCGGAGGGCTCGACCGCGCAGTTCGTGATCGGCGACGCGTATTCGCTGCCGTTCCCCGACAACCGCCTCGACGTCGTGCGGTGCGAGCGGGTGTTCCAGCACCTGAGCGAGCCGGACCGCGCGGCGGCGGAAGTGGCCCGCGTTCTGCGCCCCGGCGGGCGCGGCGTCATCGTCGACAGCGACTGGGGCACGGCGATCATGCACCCCGGCGATCCCCTGATCCTGCAGAAGATCATGGACGTGATGCTGTCCCACACCGCGAACCCGCACTCCGGACGGCTGCTCTCGGGGCAGCTCACGTCCGCCGGACTCGTCGTCGAGGACATCGGCACTGAGGCGTTGATCCAGGATCCGGGCGACGTGACCGGCCCACTCGTCCAGATGATGACCGCCGCCGCGATCGCCGAGGGAGCGATCACCGACGTGCAGAGCGTCGAGCTGCTGGACCAGTTGAACGCCGCCGCCCGCAGCGGCGACTTCCACATGTCGGTGACGATGTTCGCGTATCTCGTTCGCAAGCCCTGACGAAACCCTTCCGACATTCGGAAACCGAGTGCGGTGGATCACCTCCGGTGCCGCACAGTGGTGGAGACGACGCTGACGCCTCACCGAGTCCGGCGTCACGAATAACGCAGCAGCCCAGCATATTCCGGAGGCCCACATGTCCACGATCGCCCGCAACCAGTGGTACGTCGCAGCCTACGGCCGTGAGGTCGGACGCGAACTGTTCTCACGCACCATCTGCGAGGAGCCGATCCTGTTCTGGCGGACCGAGGCCGGCGAGGCCGTCGCGATGAGCGACCGGTGCGTGCACCGCCGCTACCCGCTGTCCGAGGCGCCGAGCCGGCTCGACGGCGACAAGGTGGTCTGCGGCTATCACGGTTTCACCTATGGCAGCGACGGCGGTTGCGTGTTCGTGCCCGGCCAGGCGCGTGTTCCCCGTACCGCCCGGCTGCGCTCGTACCAGGTGGTCGAGCAGGACTCGTTCGTGTGGGTCTGGATCGCCGACCCCGAGAATCCCGAGCAGGGCGACCCGACCCGCATCCCCCGCGCACCGTGGATGGACTCCCCCGACTACACCGTGGTGTCCGGCATGGAACCGATCGACTGCAACTACGGCCTGCTCGTCGACAACCTGATGGACCTCTCGCACGAGACGTACCTGCACGGCGGCTACATCGGTACTCCCGAGGTTGCGGAAACCCCGATCACCACGGAGATCGACGAGGACCGGAACGTCATCTACGTGTCCCGGCACATGGACGACGCCGAGTGCCCGCCGTTCTACTCGAAGTCCACCGGCATCGAGGGACGCATCACCCGCTGGCAGGACATCGAGTACACGCCGCCGTGCCTGTACCTGCTGCACAGCCGCATCGCCCCGATCGGCGCACCGCTGCCCGGCGACGACGGCACCGACCCGCACGCGTTCCACAGCGAGATCGTCTACGCGATCACTCCGTCGACGGAGAATTCCACCCTCGACTTCTGGGCCGTTGCCCGCGACTTCGCGCTCGGCGACGACGCCGTCACCACATTCCTCGCCGAGAACAACCGGACCGTCGTGATGCAGGACGTCGTGGCTCTGAACATCCTGCAGCAGGCCCTCGACACGGAGAAGGACGGCTACCAGGAACTGTCGATCAACATCGACGCCGGCGGCCTCGGCGCACGCCGGATCCTGAAGAAGCTGGTCGACGCGCCGCAGGCCGTCACCGCCGCGGCGGTGGGCTGAGCCGTGGAACCCACCAGGATGCTCCGCGGCACCAACGTGATGCGCATTGTCTGGCTTCCGGGGTCGGACCTGCTCGAGGGCGAGTGCCACTGCGGCGCGCGCCACGTGGCGGAAGAACCCGCCGCCCTCTGGGAGTGGTTGCTCGCCCACCCCGAGGGACACCACCCCGCCGATCCGCCGGTGCCCGCCACGCCGCTGCCCGCGGCGCCGGAATCCGCTTCCGTTCCCGTCTGACCCCGGAGAGACCGCCATGCCTATCCCACCCGAACCCGTACTCGAGCTGGAGCTGACCACCAGGACCACCGGCGCCGACGGCGTCGTCGTCCTGGAGTTCCGCGACCCGTCCGGCTCCGACCTGCCCACGTGGACGCCGGGTGCGCACATCGATCTGGTGCTGACGCCGGAGCTCACCCGCCAGTACTCGCTGTGCGGCGACCCGGCCGACAATCGGATCTGGCGCGTCGCCGTGCTGCGGGAGGCGATGGGCCGCGGCGGCTCGCAGTTCGTGCACGACAAGCTGAGCGAGGGCGACCGCGTCACGGTCCGGGGACCGCGCAACCATTTCGAGCTCGAGCCGTCGCCGCGGTACGTGTTCGTCGCGGGCGGCATCGGGATCACGCCGATCCTCACCATGGCGCACGCCGCGGAGAACGCCGGCGCCGACTGGACCCTCGTCTACGGCGGGCGCAGCCGCAGTTCGATGGCGTTCGCCGACGCACTCGCCGAGCGGTTCGGCGACCGGGTGGTCGTGCACCCCGAGGACGAGCACGGCCTCATCGACCTACCGGGACTGCTCGGCGACGTCCGGGACAACACCCTCGTCTACTGCTGTGGGCCCGCGCCACTGCTCGACGCCGTCACCGGTCACTGCGACAGCTGGCCGTCCGGCGCGCTGCACATCGAACGCTTCGCGGCCAAGGATCTCGAGGAGCCGGTCCGGGCCGAGGGGTTCGAGGTGGAGCTGACACTCACCGGCAAGACCGTCACGGTGGCACCCGAGCAGTCGATCCTGCAGGCCGTCACCGCCGCAGGCGTCCAGGTGCTGTCGTCCTGCGAGGAAGGGACGTGCGGAACCTGCGAGACGGCCGTGCTCGGCGGTACTGTCGATCACCGGGATTCCCTGCTCACAGCGGACGAGCAGGCCGCCAACGACACCATGATGATTTGCGTCTCGCGTGCGAGCTGTCCACGCCTGACGCTGGAACTGTGAGACGGAGAACGAGCAAATGGCGATCACCGGATCGGTGACCATTCGCTCGTTGCGGCTCCTCGAGCTCTTCACCCCGACCACGCCGCGGCTGACCCTCAGCGATCTGTCACGTAAGTCGGGGTACCCGCTCAGCACCGTGCACCGGCTGACCAGCGACCTCATCGAATGGGGCGCCCTCGAACGTGACAGCAGCGGCCGCTTCACGGTCGGGCTCAAGCTGTGGGAGATCGCGTCGCTCGCCCCGCGCGGCACGATGCTGCGCGAACTGGCGATGCCGGTGATGGAGGACCTGTCACAGATCACGCGGGAGAACGTCCAGCTCGGCATCGCCGAGGGCACCGAGGTCGTGTTCGTCGAACGCATCGCCGGGCAGAAGGCCGTGCCCGTCCAGACCCGCGTCGGCGGCAGGTTCCCGCTGACGGCATCCGGCATCGGCCTGGCCCTGCTCGCGTACATGCCCGCCGACGTGCAGGAGCAGGTGCTGACCGGGCCGATCGAGAAGTTCACCGACCGGACCGTCACCGACCCCGTCGTACTGCGACGGACGCTCGCCGAGATCCGCCGATCCGAGGTCGCGATCAGTGATCGTCAGGTGACCCTGGACGCTGTCTCCGTCGCGGCGCCGATCTTCGAACGACCCGGAACGGCGGTCGCGGCCGTGTCGCTGGTGGTGTCGGCGGAGAACGCGTCGCTGAACGCGCTGGTCCCGCTGGTGCGTGCGGCCGGCCGGACGATCAGCCGCGCGCTGCGCCCTCGTCAGCCGTCGTAACCGGGCGGGTTCGACGCTCCCAGGCCCCCGGGTCGGACGTCAGCGCGGTGAGGAAACCCGGTAGCTGCTCGTTCGCCACGTCCGCCAGGCTCACGTTCTCGAGCACGGCCCGCAGGTTCACCCGCACCGCGATCCACACGTCCTGCAATTTGGCCGCCGGCCCGCAGTAGTCGACGTCCTCGGGGCGCTCCCCCCGCACCGACGCCAGCGGACCTTCGACGGTCCGGATGACGTCGGCGATCGTGATGTCCTCCGCCGGACGGGCCAGCCAGTAGCCGCCGTCGGGTCCGCGTCTGCTGTTGACCAGTCCCCCGCGCCGGAGGTCGGCGAGGACGGCCTCGAGGAACTTGTGCGGAATGGTCTGCGACTGTGCCAGGAACTCGGCCTTGGACGGGGACGGCCCGGCAGCGGCCAGTTCGATCAGCGTCCGCACGGCGTAGTCCACCTTTGCGGTGATGTGCACACCGAATTCCTACCATCCAAGTATGAAAACGGGCAACTCACCCCCGCACCGGACGACCGTGCGAGCTGGATAGTGACACGTGTCACCGCGGAGTACATTGAACTGGACGATCGTCTTGTGTGGAGGAAAGCAGTATGTGGGAGACCGTGACGTCGGCGTGGAATTCGACGCTGCTGACGCCCCTGCACGAGCCGGTGACGCTGGCCATCCCGGCCTTCGTGCTGTTCCTCGCCATCGAATGGTTCGCGGCCCGGAACCTCGAGGACGCGACGTTCGACCCCGACGGTCGGTCCCGCCCGGTGCGCGGAGGTTACGAGCGCCGCGACGCGCGGGCGAGCGTGGCGATGGGCGCCGTGTCCATCCTGACGACGACGTTCTGGAAGCTGCTGGCCCTGATCGGGTACTCCGCCATCTGGGTGTACCTCGCGCCGTGGCACCTACCCGCGGACACCTGGTACACGTGGGTGATCCTCATCCTCGGCGTCGACGCGCTGTTCTACGCGTATCACCGGATGGCGCACCGCATCCGCCTGATCTGGGCGACGCACCAGGCGCACCATTCGAGTGAGTACTTCAACTTCTCCACCGCGCTCCGCCAGAAGTGGAACAACAGCGCCGAAATCCTGATGTGGATTCCGTTGCCGCTGATCGGCATTCCGCCGTGGATGGTGTTCATCGGATTCTCCGTGAACCTCGTCTACCAATTCTGGGTCCACACCGAGCGCATCGGCACGCTGCCCCGGCCCATCGAGTTCGTGTTCAACACGCCCTCACACCACCGCGTCCACCACGGCTGCGACCCCGAATACCTCGACCGCAACTACGCCGGCATCCTCATCGTGTGGGACCGGATGTTCGGCACATTCCAACCCGAAACCCACCGCCCCACCTACGGACTCACCAAACCGGTGGGCACCTACAACATCTGGAAACTGCAGACCCACGAATACGGCGCCATCGTCCGGGATTGGCGCCGGGCGTCGCGACAAGCTCGGCTACGTGTTCGGGCCGCCCGGCTGGGCGCCGTCAGGAACGCGCGAAACTGACGAGGAAGTCGACCGTGCCGTTGCCGTCCACGGTCACGAAGCCCAGTGACGGCGGCGTCACACCGAAGTCCGTCCAGGTCACCGGGATGCTGCCCGAGGCGATGAGGTCGTCGCCGGAGCGCAGCACGTCGATGTCGACGGACACCGGACGCGACTGCCCCTTGAGCGTCAACGTGCCCTGGGCGGTGACCGTCCCCACGGAACCGTCCGCAGGCAGCCCGGACAGATCGACGGGGGAATCGACTGTGAACGTGGCGGTCGGGAACGTGCTCGTGTCCATCACGTTGCCGCGGAACTGGTTGTCGCGGCGGGACTGATCGGTCGCGATGGTCGCCACCTGCACGGTCACCTCGCCCGCGGTGAGTTTCTCGCCCTCGACGGTCGCGTTGCCGGTCACGTCGCCGGTCGACCCGACCACCGTGACGCTGGCGCCGTTGAGGATCTCGTGGACGGTGTACCCCGCGGCCGTCTGGTTGGAGCCCTGACCCGGCGTGACGGTCCACTGCCCGTCGACCGATCCGGTGGCCGCCTCCGCGCCCTCGGTCGACACCGAGGCCGCCGGTGCGTCGTCCTCTGCGATGAACTGGCCGTAGAACCACGGGCCCACCAGCACCGCGATCACGACGATGACGACTGCGCCGACCAACCACCACAGCTTTTTCATGAGATCAGGCTAGTTGCAGCTTCAATGGATGTCACTCGGCACGACCTGGGAGAGCACTGTGAACAACGGTCACGGGACGATGGAATCGATGTAGCCGCCGTCGACCCGCACCGCCGCACTTTCAGGATATCGCCGCGAGGAGGTCTTGCCGCAAGACCCGTGGTGTGCCATACGCTGCTCGGCTGTGCCCATCAGCGGGGCATCACGAGAAGGGGACGAGATGGCAGATGTGATCGTCGTGGGGAGCGGTCCGGCCGGAATGATGCTGGCCGGTGAGTTGGCCCTGGCGGGCGTTGATGTGGCGATCATGGAGCGGCGCCCGACAGGAGAATTGACGGAATCCCGTGCGGGTGGCTTCCACTCCCGCACCATCGAGATCCTCGACCAGCGTGGGATCGCCGATCGATTCCTGGCGGCGGGGCAGACGGCGCAGACCGCCCGATTCGGCAGCACAGTTCTGGATATCAGCGACTTTCCGACGCGGCACCCGTATGGGCTCGGCCTGTGGCAGAGACGGATGCAACCGATCCTCGAGGGCTGGATCGACCAGCTCGGAGTGCCCGTTCATCGCGGCCGTGAGGTGGTCGGTTTCGTCCAGGACGAAACCGGTGTCGATGTCGGCCTCGCTGATGGCGAGAAGGTCCGAGCGAAGTATCTCGTCGGCGCTGACGGCGGCCGCAGCGTGATCCGCAAGACTGCGGGTATCGACTTCCCCGGCTGGGACGCGACCCGCAGCAACCTGATCGCCGAAGTGGAAGTATCCGAGGAACCCCCGTCCGGTATCCGTCAAGACGAGACCGGGGTCCACGGCTTCACTTTGATGGAAGACGGGCGCACCTACCGTGTCATCACGACGCAGCGGCAGCTGAGCTCGGGGGACGAACCCACATTGACCGACCTCAGCGATGCTCTCGACGCGGTGTACGGAACAGACTTCGGAATCCACACACCAACCTCGATGTCCAGGTTCACCGACGCGACCCGGCAGGCCGCGACCTATCGGAAGGGGCGCGTGCTGCTCGTCGGCGATGCCGCCCACATCCACTATCCCGCCGGCGGTCAAGGGATCGGTCTGGGCATCCAGGACGCCGTCAACCTCGGGTGGAAGCTCGCACAGGTGGTCGATGGCATCTCACCCGAATCCCTACTGGACACCTACCACGCGGAGCGGCACCCGGTCGGTGCCCGCGCGCTCGCGCACTCGATGGCACAAACAGTCCTGCAGCGCCAGGACGCACGGACCGCGGCACTCGCTGAAACCGTCAACGAACTGATGTCGATGGATCAGCCTCGCAAGCACGTCGCCGCACTCATCCACGGCCTCGACATCGCCTACGACCTCGGGGAGGGACATCCCCTCCTCGGACGTCGCATGCCAGACCTCGACCTCGACCTCGACACCGGAGACGGTCCGTCACGGGTCTTCACGCTCCTCCACGACGCCGAGCCGATACTGCTCAACCTGGCCGAGCCGGGCCACCTCGACGTCACCCCATGGGCCGAGCGAGTGCGCCTGGTCGATGCCCGGTGCACCGCCGCCTGGCGACTGCCCATCGTCGGCGACGTGGCACCCCCTACCGCAGTATTGATCCGCCCGGATGGATATGTCGGCTGGGTGGGACAGGGAACCGACCAAGGGCTGACAGACGCGCTCACCCTCTGGTTCGGCCCCGGGTTGTCGAGCCGATGACAATCATCCCCAGGGCCGGTGGTGAGCCGAGTCGATGCAAATGTCTGTGCCCCTTCCCTCCAGGACACGCTGACGAACAATCCCGGCCCGGATGCACAAAAAAACTCCCCACCTGCGTGTGCAGGTGGGGAGCTTTGGCGGTGGCGGAGGGATTTGAACCCTTCTGGACATCGAGGTCAGACTACGAAATTGGCGTCTACCTGCGTTCTTACGTCACTCCGCTTCACGGTGAATCACCGTGTTTCGTGGCCAAGTGTGGCCAAATTGTGGTCACGCCCGATCGCGTTCGCCAGTCCCGCCGCTACAGCAGCGACGACGGCGCGACTTCTAGCACCTCGGCGATATCGACGAGCGACTCCAAGGACATCGGCCCCGGTCGCTCGAGCCACTCCAGGAGGGTATCTGTCGATTCACCCACGGCGGCCGCGAGAGTGCCCACGCCGATGCCGATTCTCTGCATCTGCTCGACGATGCTGGTAGCAGGCTTCTCGGTTGCCCGCGGTGCCTCGAGCTTCACCTTCCGGAACTCGGACTTGATCCGATCCTCCTGGGTGATCGCGAGGGGGGTCGCACGGCTCATGGTCTCGTCGAGCCAGTCCTGCATCGCAGGAGTCCAGGTCGCGGTGGCGTTCTCGGTCAAGGCTCGTTCCTCAGTTCTGCGCAAAAGGGATGATGTTTCAACTATCGGTCATTCATATCGGGTGCGCCGATCGACAGCTATCCGTCGAGTTCTTCGGCGTACGCTGCCTCGGGGTCGTGCTCCCCACCGCCGAGAGGCCACAGCTTGAACCGGCGGACCCGACCGGCCGCGGCATGAATGGCGTCGAGTTCGGCCTCGATCTGTCGACCGGATCGGCCAGGACGATGCACCGGCGGCAACGGCCGGGAGGTCAGCTCCCGGATACGGTCCCGCTCGGCCCGGGTGAACTCGCGGCGGCCGCCGGACTTCGGCGCATCGGCAACGCGGGCCATTACCCGGCGCCCCGGTCCCAGCGAGAGCGAGCGGCGCGCTGGTGGCGAGCCGACTTGGCCGGACCGACACCCTCCGGGTTGAGCTTCGCGACCAGGTCAACGACCTGGCGGTCGAGCATCCGCAATTCCGCGGACAGCTTGACCACGGTCGCCGGATTCTGCTCGCCGGCCATCTCGGACGCGAACAGCTTCCGCACGTGCTCTGCGCGGTCTACGGTCTCGCCGGCCCGCTCCAGAATCGCCTCCTCTGCTTCACTCCAGACGAGTGTCTGACCCTGATCGGACGACGCACGGGCCAGTGCGTCATTCTGCGCTTTGACCAGCCGTTTTCCGGCGGTCGTTTTCGGTGCTCTCACGGCCTATTCCTTCCGAATCTCAAGAGTCTGGTTGCAGTGCAGCCGGTGGCTTGCCCTATGTCATCCGGGGGAAGTCGACCCGGGGGGAAGGGGTGGGCCACCCCCCCGCCCCTGGTCACACCCCCCCGGGGGGTTCGTTTCAGCGGCCCTCACGCTGCCCCGGTGTGCTGACTGGTCAGCATGTTCGCCTGGTTGATCGTGACTGCGATTGTGTCCCAACCACATTCACACGTGATGCGGAACTGCACGCGGTATGGGCCTAGCAGGTGGAACTGTGTGACCTGGAATCGGTGGCCGGGGTGGTCGTCACTGCGAGCGACCACCACCGGCCCCCATCCGCCTATCCGTACGACCACTGGTCAGTCCGTCGTGCCCTGGTCGCGCTCGGCCTTGACCCGCTCTGCCTCGACACGAGCCGCTTCCGCGTACTTCCGTCGCTGGGCAGCGATGGACTCGACGATCCGGCGAGGCCGATCGGTGAACTGCTCGCCGAACTGGTCACCGAACTTGCTCGGCACATCCTGCATCTGTCTCAGTCCTCACCGAGCAGAGCGCTCACGATGCCGGTGACCGTGTGGCGCGCGGTCGTCGTGAGTCCGTTGTCTCGGGTGATGCGGTACTGGTCGAGCTTCGGGTGTACGTCGACGATGAAGGTCTCAGCGGTAGCGCTGTAGCCCGCACCATTCAGCCAGTCGAACGTAGCCAATCCTGCCACTGCCTCCTCGAGCGCTGCGGACAGTGCAGCTGCAGCCTCGTCGACCTTCTGCCTCGCCTCAGGTCCAGGCCTCGCGGCGTCGACTGCTGCGGTGGCTGCCTCGTCCAGGTCACCAGTGATTGCACGGACGGCGGCCTGGTGTGCAGCGATCGCCCGGACGGCTGCGTCGCGGTCGGCGTCGAGCTTGGCCGCGGCGGCGGGTGCGGGGATCGTCTTGCCTGCGCGGGCAGCCTTCGCTGCAGTCTCGGCGTCGGTGGCCTGGGCCTCGATGTCGCGCTCACGGTGTCCGAGGTGCTCCGATTCACGCTGTGCGGTGCGAAGCCGGTCCTTCGCGGTGTCCAGCTCGGTCAGCAGCTTTGCTACATCCGCGGGCAGCGCGTCGGCCGGCGGGCGGTGGGCGGGCGAGAATCGGTCTCCGCCTCGGGTAATGGCTCTCATGCTTCATGCTCCTTCGGGTTAGGGAATGCTTCGTCGAGCAGTTCGTCGAGTTCGTCGTCGGTGAGGGCCGCCAGGTAGTCGGCGACCTCTCGCCTCGTCGGTGGTGTCACGCTGCGTTCCGTCCGTCGATGTGGTCCTGCACGGCCTGTCGGTCGAGGACCCAGCGGCCGCCGGAGAGTCGGCCGTCGAGCTGCGGTGCCAGGCGTCGGGCCTGGCGATTGCTGCAGTTGAGCATCCGGGCCGCCTCCTCGGTGGTGATCCACTCGGTTGTTCGTGTCCCAGTGTTGCTGTTGCCCAATGCTTTACCGTCCGATTGTCCGCTGTCGGCCAGCTCGGCAGCGAGTTCGGCGAGATGCGCGGGGACACGCAGCCCGTTGCGGTGCCGTGAGGTGACCGCGACGACCACGGCGTAACGCAGGGCTTCAACCGCGCTACCGGTGAGCAGTAGTACGTCCGGGGCGAGCCGTTGCACGGGTGGCCTGTTCATCGCCGAACCCCCTCGGCCGCCAGGGCGCCAATGCCGACGACGCCGGAATGAGTGAGTGGGTTTGTGATGCTCGGGGCGCCGCCCGCCGTCGAGGTTCTGTGAGCGCGCTCTACTGCACGTAGCACGGGCTCGAGAAGTCCCACGTGGATGGGAACGCCGTAGGTATCGGAGAGCTGACCTCCGCGCTTCCGAATCTCCGAGTCGATGACAATGGCCGCAATTCGCACGCTCGCTGCCCGCCAGACCTTCGCGCCACCGAACTTCGGTTCAATTGGTGCGTCGACAATCCTGCCCATCGGCTCCACCAGCGTCAGGACCGGCATCGGAAAGTCCGAGCTGTACCCCCTCTCGAACACCGTGTGTCGATACGTCTCCCGGATCATGGCGCTGGCGTCTTCGACGAAGTAGATCCCACATCGGCAGTTCGGCCCGGGAACGTCTGTGCATCCGTACGTGGCGCATTCGGCAGTGATTATCGGGGATTGGTACGAGTCGCACGCCCCCCACTTCGAGGTCAGGTATCCGTCTTCGTTGAGGGACCACATCCGCCAGCCACCCCGGGGCACGGGCGTCATAGCGTTTCTCCCGCTGCCTCAGAGGCGTCATGCAGGGCATCGGCCAGGGCGCGAGCCTCGGTCGTTGTCATGGCGATGTGCAGTCCGGCGAGGCGGAGCAGGACCGGCCTCGTTGCCTCAAGATCGGTCGTGACCTGCGTTCGAACGTTCCGCGCATGCAGTTTCATCAACTTCCCTCGCCTTCGAGTGCAGCGGTGATTTGATCGACGACGGACGGGAGCGCGGCAACCGGGACGATCAGCAGATTTGGATTCTTGACGACCGGGATGTGCCCCGGGGTGGCGGTCGGGCAATAGATCAAGGACTTCGGCGGGACACCGACCCCCGTAGGTACCGAGTACTTCGCGCCCAGCTCCACAGCCAGCGCCCCCGGGTCGTCGACGAGCCCGAGGTGGGGCACCCAGAGCTGCCGGATAGTGGCGGTCTCCGCTCGGTACTCCGGGAACACGGTGTCATTTCGTGGATCAATGAAGGTGGTATCGAGCACGACGTCGCCCGCGAGTTCCACCCGACCCAGAATCAACGTGAGGTGTGGCGTCTCCTGGTGGAACTTGACGGCCATTTTCAGCAACCGGCGAGCGGTGTTGGCGTATTGATTATCTGGATCGGCATAGACGCCACAGCTGCAGTTCGCCCCGGGTGGCGTGTGGTCCGACGCGCTGCAGCTTGCTCGGATCGACGTTTCTGTCCAGGGGACGCCGATTCGACTCCTAACCCTGCTCTCGACGTATGGAGAGCGGAGGACGGCATCCTCGGTCGTGTCGACCGACCAGATTCGCCAACCGAAGGCGGTGCCTGATGGGTTCTCGATCCCGAGCGCGTTGGCGACATTGATTGAGTGCGCGTTGGCGGGGGCGATCCCGGGCGCGGTGTCGACGTCGATGCCGGGCGTGCTGGCGACATTGATTCCGAGCGTATTGGCGATGCTGCTTGCAAATGTCATGCGATGGCCTTCCGGGTCGTGAACTTCTCAGGTGTTTCTCGGAGGCGCCCCGCCCACACTCCAGTGCTGACGTGCTCGGCGGCAGCGGAGTGGCAGGCAGCCCGGACGGGGCATCCGCGGCAGACGCGGCGCGCGGCGTCGAGACGGTCGGCCCGGTCCTCGTCCGACTCGCCATCGATTGCGTCGTCGAACCACGGCGCCCGACCGGCACAGGCCGCCCCCTCGAGGTCTGGGTTCACCAGAGCCTCGAGGAGAGGGGGCAGTTGGTTCTTGCGGGGGGTCATGCGGTCCCCCAGACGAACGCAGCGAGCTCGCGGGCACGGTCCAGGTCTCCGTGTTGAACGGCGTCGCGGAGAGCGAGCAGTATTTCCAGGTTGTCGTCCCTGATCTCGGTCATCGGCACCAGGGTCACCGTGCGCTTGTCGTTGTCGGTCATGCTGCGTCTCCTCCAATGCGGTCGCCTGAGCCGAGCCACTGTCCCGGCTTACGTCCCGGTGTGTGGACGATCGGCGCCGAGGTCGGGTCGACCGCCGGCGGCGTGACGAGGCACTCGACGTGCGCCGAGATGCGCGGGTTGCAGGGCTCGTCGCACACCTTGCACAGGTGCTCAGGGGTAGCCGCAATATCCGCAATATCCGCAGAATTGGCGTTATGGCTGGTCAACGACGATTCGCCCTGCGCTGCAGAACGGTCCGCAATATCCGCAATATCCGCAGAATTGCTGACCGCCGACGTGCGCTTTCCCTGATTCTGCGTATTGCGCGTATTTTGCGGCGAGGGTTCAGCGCTCCACACACTCGGATGAACCCGGTACTTCGGCGACGGGCGACGGCCTCGGCCGGACCGCTCCTCGGGCTCGACAGGTTCGATCCACCCGAACTCGACCAGCAGATTCAGCGCCGGTCGCGCGTCGTCGATCGTGGGCAGCCACGACCGTGCAGAGGTGGTCACGAGATCACGTTCTGAGAAGATCCCGAACTTGTCCGGACCGCGACGCTCGACGAGTTTCATAATTCGACGAGCCATTGCCCGCTCGTCACTCCCCCGCGCCATACCGTCGAACACGTGCAGCGCGTGAGTCGTGAAGTACTCGGCGAAGCGGACACCCGCGCGCATCGCCTCCACGCTGATCTCGGTAGACCGGCTCTCGGTGACGTGAATCAGGCCAGCGATGCGGATAGCTGCACCGACCACCTTTGATGCCCACCCTCGAATGTGGGCGAGATCGGCCCCGTCGGCGAGGCGTGACTCGACTTCGCGCGCATACCTGAGCCGCTCGGCGTCCGCGTCATCGGTGAGTGTGAGCACCTGGACGTCATCGCGGGCACGTAGTCGGGTGGCGAGGTCGGTAACCGTCTGGGCGTACAACGCTTGTGCGGCCTGGTCGAGCGGCTGTGTGTCGACCTCGCGATGCCCCACACGCGAAGTCGGCCAGGCGTAGAGGAACCGCGCCATCAGTCCGGAGTCGTGAAACAGCTTGTTCCCTGACGCGGTGGCCAGGACTCCCGGCTGGATCATCAGCGCCAACGTGAGTGCGGGGCTGTTGATGAACTCGGAAGGCCGGCCTTTCCGGTCGACCCTGATCCGATCCCCCGCATGTGCTTTGAGGAACGCAGACAGGTCGGGATTGCTGTCGTACCGTCCAGCGAACGTGTTGAACAGTCCACCCTCGGCGGAGATGATCGCCAGTTTCCCGCCTTGATCGGCGAGCAGGGACACCATCGCTTCCGGCGTCACGTCATCAGCGATGATGCGGGGCAGGCTCGGAACGGTCATCTCAGCGGCAGCGGCGGCCAGCCCAGTGGCATCGGCGGTGAGCTTGATCCTCTTGTCAGCGTCGGCGGCGTTGCCCGCATCACGTTTGGCCTTCTCTGCTGCCTTCTCGGCGATCTCCTTGAGCGTTTGCGCCTCGGCAACCAACGGGGCCTTCTGCTCGGCGAGCACTTGCTCGAGGTCGTGCAGCGGCTTGGCCATCGCTTCCGATACCGACGACTTGCGCTCACCGGGTTCGGCGATCACCAGTGGCCAGACGTTCACAGGCTCCCGGTACCCGACTCTCGGCTCTACCTCCACGTATCCGCCAGCGGCAGCCGAGAGCGCACCGAGCGCCATCGCGCCCGCCATGCCCGCGTTCACCTGCGACGACTCGGCGACGGTGCGGACCATCGCGGCGATCGACTCCGGCAGCGCGTCGACGGGGAAGTCGAGAAGGTCGACAGCCCGATCGAGTGGCGTGGGCAATTCTGCGGATTCTGCGTATTTTGCGGTGGGGCTATCGACCACCTGAAACTCGTCGAGTCCGTGCCCCGCGGCGATGTGGTCGGCGGCGTCCTTGCCTGTCGCGGCCTGGACCATGACGACCGCTTCGGCGATCGGCTCCACGATCTCGAGCACGTCGGTGGCATGCCTCAGCCCGGGCTCGTCGTTGTCCGCGACGATCACCACTGTGTGACCGGTCAGCGGCGACCAGTCGAATTTGGCCGCCTTGCCCGCACCCATTGCCGAGCAGACCGCGACAGCTCCCACGGACTCGAGGGCGTGAACGTCCTTCTCCCCCTCGACGACGTAGACCGGAATGCCGGTCTGGTGCTCTGCGAGCAGCTCGGCCCGGTAAAGCGCCGAGCCTTGCGTGTTCCCTGCCTGGCGGAACTTCTTTGTGGGAGTGCGGAAGACGGTGCGCCCGTCCGAGTAGCTGTAGCTTGCGCCCTTCGGATCGTCGAACAGGTCAGCCATCTTGAGTCCGAGTTCAGCCAGAACCGCGTCCTTGTCGTCGGCGTGGCTGTTCATCAGCACCTGGCCGGCGATCTGCCGAAACGTGATCGAGCGGTCAGTCGGCGAGTGGCCGGGCGCCTGGGCAGAAGCCGTGTCGCCGGCCCCGTCCTTCCAGGCGAGTCCCTGGTCGCGCCAGTGGTCACGCAGCCTGTCGATAGCGGTCACGCCGCCTCCCCACTGCCCTTGGTCTTCTCCGTGCGACGCCAGACGCGTGCCGGTGAGTCCCAGTTACCGGGTACAGCACGCGGCCCATAGGCGTAGAACTCGATGTATCCACGCCGATTCAGTTCACGGATGACAGCGCCGAGACGGCATGCCTTGTCGTCGACGTACCCGGGCAGTAGCTCCCCGAGTTGCGCAGCGGTGAACTGGGCTCCGACTGTCATTCCCGAGAGCGCCTGCACGGCGAGCGGGATGAGGTCAGAGTGGGCGCCTGCCAGGGCCTTAGCGGTCCCGGCTGACGTAAGATTTGACTCAGGCATTTCTGGTGCCCTTTCGCTGGTCACGGCCGGGGCGGGGAGAGAGTCCCCCGCCTCGGACAGCTTTTTCAACTGGTTCGGTTGCGTCGGGCCTGTTGAAAAGCGTTGCGGCTCAGGCCTAGTCAGGCCGCCCCGAGAACTCACATATCAGCCACGTGAGGCTTTGCATCGCGAGCACGGCCGCGAGGACGAGTTCGGTCGTGGTCACAAGCCCTCCCGAAACTCGGCCTCGGCGGCGGTCGGGATGTCCGATAGGGTGGCCACAGAATCTGCTCCTACTTCTCGGTTGGTGTGGTTCGCTTCGCCCTCGATGCCCTGGCCGGCATCGGGGGCGCTTTCGTCGTTCGGGCGGGGCTCGTAGTCGTGCTCGACGCCGAGCAGGTGATGCAGTCGTCGCGGGTAGTCGCACCGCAGGCAGGTCGGCTCGTCGCCGAAGTAAAGGCTCACGCCGCTCCCGGCCGCTCGTCGGTGCGCTGCATCGCCTGGGCGTCGACCCACGAATACACATCAGCCCAGTCGTAGAGCACCCGCTTGCCGAGCTTTCTGAACTTCGGGCCCGTGCCCTTGTAGCGCTCCTGTGCGAGGGCCGCCACGGTGATGCGCCGGTACGCGGCAACTTCTTGCGGAGTAGCCAGCGGGACTCGCTTGTCTGCCTCGGTCATTTCAACTCCCTCTCAGGCTTCGGATTTCCGAAGCTCTAGGAAGATGAGAGCACATCACTACAGGTCTCGTCAAGCTTCGGATTTCCGAGTACTGTGACGGCCATGAACTCGAAGGACTTCGCCACCGTTGCCGATATCGTCGGCCGCAATGCGCAACGACTGCGCGGTGACCACAAGATCGAGGACGTCGCGATTCAAGCGCGAGCGCTTGGGCTCAGATGGAATTCCGGTCGTGTTTCGGACCTAGAGCGAGGTCGGATAAGTCCAACTCTTCCAACGCTTTTCGCGCTCGCCAACGTCCTCAGTGCAGTAACCGAGAAGCAGGTTTCGGTTGCGGATCTAGTCCGGACTCGCGAGTGGGTGGCGGTGACTGATCGAATGGTCGTTCGCGGCGAACGGTTGGCGACTGCCCTCGAGGGCGGGCCAACTCGGATCGAAATGGAAGACATGTACGTCGACCCGCACGACGTCGCGGCTGCGATCCGGATCACGCGTGCGTCGGGGCTGAGGGGAGCGGTACCCCTTGCGAACGCCGTACGTGAAACAACCGAGGCGGAACACAAGATTGCCCGTTCGCTGGGGGTGTCACTGGCTCAGGTCGCACAGGCCGCGATGGATCTCTGGGGCAGGTCACTGACCGCGGAGCGGGATGACAGGGCCGGAACCGGCGCGAGCGCACAGAAGCGCGGGCGGGTGTCTCGCGAACTCAAGGCGGAACTGAGAGCGAGGCTCGAGCATGGCCACGATTGAGCCGTACGAGGCCAAGGCTGGGAAGCGCTACCGAGTCCGATATCGCACGCCAGACCACCGACAGACCACGAAACGCGGTTTCAAGACGAAGCGTGACGCCGAGGCCTTCGCGAACACGGTGGAGGTGCAGAAGCTCACCGGCGACTACGTCGCGCCGGCGCTCGGGCGGATCACGGTCAGCGAGCTGGCTCCCGCGTGGCTCGAGCGCAAGGCGGCCGACGTCGCACCGTCGAACTACCGAACCCTCGACTCGGCGTGGCGAACGCACGTAGCGCCCCGCTGGGCCTCCGCTCGAGTCGTCGAGATCGAGCCCGCCGCGGTCGAGCAGTGGATTGCGAGCATGTCGCGCACGGGTAGCGGGCCGACCACGGTCATTCGGGCCTATGGCGTCCTCGCGGGAATCCTTGACGACGCGGTGAAGTCGCGGCGACTGGCGAAGAATCCGGCCCGTGGTGTGGAGAACCTGCCCCGGAAGACGGGGAAGCGGCACGTCTACCTGTCTGCCGAGGACGTCGCACGATTGGCACACGAATCGAGGCAGCATCGCACGCTGGTGCTCACGCTGGCCTACACGGGGCTGCGATGGGGCGAAGCCGTCGCACTGAAGGTCCGCGACGTCGAGTTCCTGCGACGTCGCATCACCGTCCACGACAACGCAGTGCAGCTCGGCGTCGACCACGCGGAAGGGCTCACGAAGAGCAGGCGGACGCGGTCCGTCCCGGCCCCTCAGTTCATCCTGGACGTGCTTTCACAGCAGTGTGCGGGTAAGGACCCCACCGATCTCGTCTTTCCGGGCCCAGATGGTCACTACCTGCCGAGGCCGAAGTCGGACGGTGGCTGGTTCGTCGGCGCGGTGAAGCGCGCCAAGGTCCAGCAGATCACCCCACACGATCTACGCCACACGACAGCAAGCCTCGCGGTCTCCGCCGGCGTGAACGTCCTCGCGCTCGCCAGGATGCTCGGTCACACGTCAGCGAAAGTGACACTCGACACATATGCGGACCTGTTCGACAGCGATCTAGACGCCGTCGCGGTGACCATGAATGACGCCTATTCACCTGCGAGTGTGGTCAAAGTGTGGTCAAACGAGACCGCGTGACCATAGTCCGGAGGCACGAAAAAGGCCCCCACCTGGATTAACAGGTGGGGGCCTTCTGGCGGTGGCGGAGGGATTTGAACCCTCGGACGGGGGTTACCCGTCACACGCTTTCGAGGCGTGCTCCTTAGGCCGCTCGGACACGCCACCGCCGGTGACTTTACCGGATGTGACGCCCGAGCCCGAAATCGCCAGGTGAAGCCGTTTAAGTCAGCTTGTCCTTGAGGTTCTTGGCGGCGTCCTTGACCTTCTCGCCGGCATCCTTCACCGCCGACGACGCCTGGTCGGCCTTGCCCTCGTCGCGCAGGTCCGGATCGCCCGTGGCTTTGCCGGTGGCTTCCTTCGCGTGGCCCTTGAGGTCTTCCGCCTTGTTCGAAGCTTTGTCTGCGATTCCCACGAGATACCTCCGTGAATCCGATTTCGAACCCGGGGACGGGTCCGGCGGCGCCTCGTCGGCGCCTTTTTCCAGAGAAGCACGGGTCATGCGGACCCGGCCACATTGTGTCGAGTACCCCACGAAAGAGTTTGAAACCGGTCAGCGCCGTTCACGGAAGAAGTCTTCGAGGATTCCGGCGCATTCGTCCTCGAGAACACCGCCCCTGACCTGCGGTCGGTGGGTGAGACGGCGGTCACGGACCACATCCCACAGCGAGCCGACGGCGCCGGTCTTCGGCTCCCACGCCCCGAACACGACCCGGGAGATCCGGGCCAGCACGAGCGCGCCCGCACACATGGTGCACGGCTCCAGCGTCACCGCGAGCGTCGCCCCCTCGAGGCGCCACCCGTCGCCGTACACCCGTGCGGCGGCCCGCAACGCGATGATCTCCGCGTGGGCCGTCGGATCCGACATCGCCTCCCGCGAGTTCACGGCCCGCGACACCTCGACACCGTCGGCGTCGAACACCACCGCACCCACGGGCACGTCGGCATCGGTGGCGGCGCGGGCCGCCTCGATCGCCGCGCGGATCATCCGCTCGTCGTCCTGAAGAGTCACGGCGCGTGGAACTACCGGGGAAGCTTGTCGAGAACCCCGGCCAGCTCCGTGGTGAACCCGAGCCGCTGCGCGATCATCCCGAGCTGCTCGTCGGGATACAGGTCCGTCTCGGACGTGATGACAGCCAGAACGGGTTCGGGCAGACCGAGGTCGGCGAGCAACGACAGATCCCCTTCCTCCCACGGCTCGATGTCGTCGAGGTCGTCCGGATCGATGTCCGGGACCTCGATGTTGAGCGCCTCGAGAACGTCGGCGGCGATGTCGTAGTCGATGGCGGCAGTGGCGTCGGACAGCAGCAGACGAGTTCCCGACGGCGCAGGCCGGAGCACGACGAAGAATTCGTCGTCCACGTCCAGCAGACCGAAGAACGCGCCCGCGCTACGGAGGGCTCGAAGCTCCTCCTCCGCGACGCTGAGACTGGTCAGAGCAGCCGAAGTGAGGGCCTTGACCTTCCACCGGCCGTCCTCGTGTACTACCGCGACACCGAAGCCCTCCAGATCCTCTGCCCGATCCGACGAGGCGCTGTTGTTTTCCGCGCGCTGTGCACCCATGAGCGCAACGGTAGCCCGCGGGGTGCCGGTAAATGAAGTCCGCACTCGAATGTGCCAACCTGTTCGGGTGTCTGATACCCCTTCCGCACCCCCGGTGTGCGTGCTCGGCCTGGGCTTGATCGGCGGTTCACTGCTGCGTGCGGCGGTCCGGGCGGGCCGCGAAGCGTGGGGTCACAACCGATCCGCGCCGTCCGTCGACGCCGCCCGGGCGGACGGTTTCGACGCCGACACCGATCTGGTTGCGGTGCTCCAGCGTGCGTCGGCCGAGTCGGCGCTGATCGTGATCGCGGTCCCCGTGCCCGCCGTCGCCGCCACTCTCACCGCGATCGCCCTGTACGCACCGAACTGCTCGATCACCGACGTCGTCAGCGTCAAGGCGGAGGTCGCGGCGGCGGCTGCCCGTCAGGGACTCGCCGACCGCTACGTGGGCGGGCACCCGATGGCGGGAACGTCGGCGTCCGGGTGGAGCGTCGGCAGCGCCGACCTGTTCCGGGAGGCCGTGTGGGTGGTCGGCACCGACGACGGCGTCGACCCCGCCATCTGGACACAGGTGGCGCAGCTCGCGCTGGACTGCGGTTCCGTCGTCGTGCCCGCCGAGTCCGCCGAACACGACCGGGCGGTCGCGCGCATCTCACACCTGCCGCACCTACTGGCCGAGACCCTCGCGATCACCGGTGCCCGGGGCGGACCGCTGGCGCTCGGCCTGGCAGCCGGCTCGTTCCGCGACGGCACCCGCGTGGCCGGCAGTGCCCCCGGACTCGTCCGGGCCATGTGCGAGGGCAACCGGGACGCCCTGCTGATCGCCCTGGACGAGGCGCTGGTACTGCTGCAGGACGCGCGGACCGAACTGGCGGAACAGTCGTCGGCGGCGGCGCTCGTCGAGGCCGGTCACACCGCTCGCCTGACGTACGACAACCAGGAGACGTGGGAAATCACCGGCATCGTTCCCGGCCGCGAAGGCTGGATCGACGACATGCGTGATGCGGGTCGGCGAGGAGGGCGGCTCCGCCGCCTGTGAGCCTTTCTGGTTGCCGGAGCTACCAAAAAGGCGCACGAGCGCGGAGCGCCTAAATCCGTTCGGCCAGGCCCGGGTAGTCGATGATGAACCCGTCGCGGTCGACGGTCACCGAGGAACTCGACACCGGCGACAGCACGTGGATGCCGTCCGGACCGCTGCTGTAGGTGAGGATCGCGCCCTCGACCCGCAGGTCCAGCAGGTTCACGTAGACGACGGGGACCTCGACGTCCTCGGATCCGAGGTGCAGTCCGTACCGCCGGATGGGCAGGGCGTTGAAGAAGGGGCTGAGCACCATGTCGACGTCGAGGGCGCCGTCGAACGTGGACCGCTGGTGGTTGGCGCCGTGCTCCACCATCCACGTGCCCTCTTCGTCCCGGCTGATCGACATCTGCCGCTCGCCGGCCGCGACGGACGTCCGCAGCGACAGCCGGCGGGTGACGCCGCTTTCGTCGGTGACGAGGTCGTAGGACGCGCTGAACGCCGGATGCTCGGGGCACTCGCCGCCGATGATCCGGCCTGCTGCCTTGATGCGGTCGCCGTTGAGCTGGACGCGCACCGATTCCATTCGGGGTGCGTTGTCCGCCCGCCACGTCAGTACTGCGGGCCAGGTCGAGGCACCGGAGGCTTGGATGCTCACCTGTCTACGGTAAGCGACGACGGCTCCCGGGGTGGCAACGGGCCGAGTTTCGTTGCAGCAGAGTTGTCGAGAGCCAGTGCCCGGGCTCGTTCCGTGACCGCGATGCGCGACGAGAAAACGACGAGGGCGCCGAGTCCGACCGCCACGTTCAGCAGCGCCCCGAACTCCTGGGCGACGAAGTCGAACACCTCGGTGAGCAGCACCGTGACCAGGGCCGCGGCCCGCAGGAACTGCAGCGGCCACAGCTTCCCGTTCCGCAGTCGCACGATGGCCGACCAGCAGAGGACGAACGCGATCGCGGACCCGGTGAGCTGGCCGACCGTCGTGATGTCCGTCCCCTCGTCGCCGCGGAGGTCGTCGTCGAGCGTGATCACGGCACTGAGCAGTCCCAGGGTGGAGAACAGGGTGAGGAGTACGGCCGCGGTCCAGAGCATGCCGGGACCCTTGGCGAACGCGGGGGTCGCGCGCCGGGCGAGCTCCCGGGCCGTGGGCACGGTCCGGCCGTTCCGGTCCGGGCAGTGGGCGAGCAGATCCCGGACCGACGTCAGCGTCGCCTCGTCCGCGCCGGCGGCGGCCGCCCGGCGCAGCTGCGCCAGCGCCTGGTCCCGGCGTGCGCGGTCCAGGCCGCGGTCCAGGCCGGCGAGCGCGATGGCGGCCGCGTTGGCGACATCCTCGGTCGGGGTCGGCGGCCGGACGTCGTGCAGCGACCGGTTGACCAGCAGCAACACGACGATCACCACGTACATGATCGCGATGGACGGCCGGTAGAAGTAGTCGTTGGACTTGGTGACGAACTTGCCGATCTCGTCGAGGAACAATCCGAACCCGATGCCGCCGATCACGACGCCCAGGACGCGCGGTTTCATCCCGAGGAACGAGAACACGGTCACGAGCGCCACGACCATCCCGAGTCCGCCCCACAGGACGTGCGCGATGTGCAGCGACGAGCCCCCGACCTGTGGATAACCGGTGAGGTGAAGGTAGGCGCGGGTGAGCAGGATCGTGACGATCCCGATGATCACGAACGCTTCGACGAGGCCGCTGCCCTGAGCGTCGCGCAGGAGGTGCGACCGGTTCCGGAAACCCGAGATCATGGCGCCTCCCTGTGCTCCCACCTACAGGAAGTCTATGTGGCTCCGCCACCCGTGAGTACTTATTAACCCCCCGCCGTTGATAAGTACTCACGGGTCGTTGGTCAAAGCGGGCACAGATCTCGAGTAACGTTCTCGGGTGACTGGTTCGTGAGGAAGGGTGCCGTGACGTCAACCGGGAGCATGGTGGGCCTGTTCGCCGGTATCGGCGGGCTCGAGTTGGGTCTGAGAGAGCACGGCTGGAACACCGAACTGCTCTGTGAGATCGACCCGGGCGCCCAGGCGGTTCTGCGTACCCGATTCACGGACGTCCCTGTGCATTCCGACGTCACCAAGCTGCGTTCCCTCCCTCAGGACATCGAACTCGTCGCCGCCGGTTTTCCTTGCCAGGACCTCTCGCAGGCCGGCCGGACCGCCGGCATCACGGGTTCGCGTTCCGGCCTCGTCGACGAGGTGTTCCGGTTGGTGAAGCGGAAGAAGGGTCCGCGCTGGCTCCTGATCGAGAACGTGCCGTTCATGCTGCAGCTGGGCCGCGGGGCTGCTATGAGACACATCACGGACGCCCTCGAGGACCTCGGCTACATGTGGGCGTACCGGGTGGTCGATGCGCGCGCGTTCGGGCTCCCCCAGCGCCGTCAGCGGGTCCTGATGCTCGCCTCGCGCACGGAGGACCCGCGTGCGGTGCTGTTCGGTGAGGACGCCGGGGAACGCCCCGTCGACGACCACGCCGACTTCCCGTGCGGTTTCTACTGGACCGAGGGCACCCGCGGTCTCGGGTGGGCGGTCAATGCCGTCCCCACGCTGAAGGGCGGTTCGTCCGTCGGTATCGCGAGCCCGCCCGCCGTGCGACTGCCGTCGGGCGAGATCGTGACGCCCGGACTCATGGACGCCGAACGCCTGCAGGGCTTCGACCCCGACTGGACGGCGCCCGCCGCGCTGGTCCCCGGTCTGCGGAACAGTCATCGGTGGAAGCTGGTGGGCAACGCCGTGAGTGTGCGGATGGCGTCGTGGGTCGGCCGGCGTTTGCTCGAGCCGGCGGACTACGAGCGGGGTATCGAGACGCCGATGAAGCCCGGCGACGCGTGGCCGGTGGCAGCGTGGGGCAGCAATCGTCAGGTGTTCCGCGTGCACACCTCGACGTGGCCGGTGCAGGAGCCGTACGAGGATCTCAGCGGATTCCTCGAGGACACCCGGCTACTGTCGGCGCGCGCGACCGCCGGCTTCCTGAAGCGGGCGCGGATGGGCAATCTACGTTTCGTTCCCGGGTTCATCGACGACGTCGAGAGCCACCTCGACCGCATGGGCGGCTTCCCTGAGGCCGCCGCGTAGCGGACGGACCCGCGATGCCCGCCACCGATCCCGCGACCAGCGCCCGGATGCGGGCGCAGCGGCGTCGCGACACCGCACCCGAACTCGCACTGCGCCGGGAACTGCACCGGCGCGGGGTCCGGTACTACGTGGACCGGGCGCCGATGAAGGGCGTCCGGCGGCGCGCCGACCTGGTGTTTCCGCGACGGAAGGTGGCCGTGTACGTGGACGGGTGCTTCTGGCACAGCTGCCCGCAGCACGCCACGTTCCCGAAGAACAACGCGCAGTGGTGGGCCGAGAAACTCGCCGGGAACGTCACCCGCGATCGTGACACCGACACGAGGCTGACCGACGCCGGGTGGACGGTGGTGCGGATCTGGGAGCACGAGAATCCGGTGGTCGCCGCGGACAGGGTCCAGGAAGCACTGGACGACGCGTGACCCCCGCTTCGCCGACCGTGGCGGTGGAGGTGTTACATATTCCACCCCTAGGGGTATGGTCGCCCGCCGCGGATCGGTGCAGGATGGTGTCATCAGCAACCATTCGAACCCCTTCGGAGGCGCATGATGATCCGCCGTATCCTCGCGGCGGCCTCCATTGCGTTTGCAGCAGCGGCCGTCCCACTCGTCGGTCCGGCGACCTTTGCCGTGGCTGCACCAGGCGACACATACATCAGCAACCCCCCAGCCAACCCGACGGACCAGAGCTTCTGCGACGACCAGGCCGCCCTCGCCAACAATCTCGCCGCGAAGGGCGACTTTGCGCGTGCCGACGGGGTCGTGTCGGCCGCGAACATGAGCGGTTGCCGCATCTATACGTTCCACAGCCCGTAATCGGTTGCCGTTCCGGCAACCGGATTCCCGGTTCGACGGGCCCGGCGGCCACAGTGGGAGCATGACCCACGAGCAGGCACCGGACATGACCGATTTCTTCAGCCAGGCGTTCTGGGACGAGCGCTATCGTTCGACTACCGCGGTGTGGAGCGGCAACCCCAACCCGCACCTCGTCGAGCAGGTCGCGGACGTGACCCCGGGCAGCGCGCTGGACGTGGGCAGCGGCGAGGGCGCCGACGCGCTCTGGTTGGCGGCCCGCGGGTGGAACGTCACCGGAGTGGACGTGTCGACGGTGGCGTTGGAACGCGCTGCCGCACGGGCCGCCGAAGCCGGTGCCGACATCGCGGACCGGACGACGTGGGAGCAGGCCGACATCCTGTCGTGGGAGCCGCCGGCCCGCCTATTCGACCTGGTGTCGGCACATTTCATGCATCTGCCCGGGCCTGCCCGCGAGGCCCTGCACCGTCGCCTGGCCGGAGCGGTCCGTGTCGGCGGGCGGCTTCTCGTCGTCGGACATCACCCTTCCGATCTGGAGACGTCCGTCGGGCGGCCCAACGTTCCCGACATGCTGTTCACACCGGAACAGGTCGCTGCCGTACTGGACCCCGCGGAGTGGGAGATTCTGGTGTCGGCGGCACCCTCGCGTGAGGCGCGCGACCCCGAGGGGCAACCGGTCACCATTCACGACACCGTTCTGCACGCGGTCCGCCGGGCCTGACGACGGTCTACTGTGTGGGCACGATCTGTTCCGAGTGCCGAGACGAGGACGCCGTGGCCGACCTGTTCGTGAAAGTCCTTCAGCTGCATCAGTTCGTCTACGAACGCAGCGGCGGATGGGTGGGGCATCGGTTGCTGTTCGGGATGCCGACCCTGCTGCTGCACAGTGTCGGCCGGAAGTCCGGGCAGCCGCGCACGTCCGCGTTGACGTACGGCCGCGACGGCGCAAGCTTTCTGGTCGTCGCGTCGAAGGGCGGTGCGCCCACGTCGCCCGCGTGGATGCACAACGTGCTGGCCGCGCCGACTTGCGAGATCCAGGTGGGGCGCGACCACATCACCGTGGTGGCGCGGAAAGTTCTGCCGGGCGACCCGGATTACGACCGGATGTGGGCGACGATGAACGAGATCAACCACGGCCGGTACCGCGACTATCAGAAGAAGACGGACCGGCCGATTCCCGTCATCGCGCTCACCCCGAACCGCTGACTCGCCGGTACGGCCTCACCGGAACTCGTCGACGTGCCCCGACGCCCACTGCGCGAAGGTGGTTGCCGGGCGTCCGGTGAGTTGCTCGACGAGGCGATTCGCCTGCTGGGGAGCGTCGACCAGGCTCGCCATCCCGTCCAGGTACCAGCGGGCGTACTCCCCCATCGCCGGCGTCAGGACATCCACGGCCTCGTCCAGCGACACCTGCCGGTACTCGATGTTCCGGCCGAGCGCGGCGCCGAGTTCTCGGACGAGGTCGGCGCGGGTGATCGTCTCGGGACCGGTGAGTTCGTACGACGCGCCGACGTGCCCGCCCTCGAGGAGAGCGACGGCCGCGACCTCGGCGATGTCGTCCATGGCGATCGGCGCGTTCGCCGCCGTCGGGTACGGCTCACGCACGGTGTCTCCCGCGGCGATCTGCGGGGCCAGGATTCCCGCGTTCTCCATGAACTCGCCGGGCCAGAGGTGCGTCCACTCGATGCCGGACACCTCGACGGCCCGTGCGACGTCACCCCAGTGGCCGTCGTGGGGACCGGACAGGTCGACGACGTGCCGGACTCCGGCCTGCTTCGCCAGGGCGAGCGCGTCCGGGGCGGTGTCGGGAGTCGGTGCGAGGTAAAGGGAATCGACGCCCTCGAACGCCGCGGGCAGGCTCTCGAGTCTGCGGAGGTATCCCTCGACGGCGGTGACCGAGTCCGGAAGTTGCGCCTTGTCAGGATGATTGGTGAGGGCCCGGACGTCCGTCGCACCGCGTGCGAGCAGGTGGTCGACGAGCATTCTGCCGATGTTCCCGGTTGCCCCCGTCACGAGAATCGTCATGCCCTGCACGCTACTGAGCGCGGCGCCGCCGCGGCAAGACATGTGAGTGGCAAAGTGTGCTCGCGCACGCTTTGCCACTCACATGAGGTCAGCTGGTCGGCGGGGCGGACGTCGAGGACGTTGCCGGGGTCACCGAGGGCGTCGGCGTGGCCGGGGACGACGCGTCCGAATTCTGCACCCCGGCACTGAGCTTGTAGACGTGTTCCGGCGAGATGATCTCCGTGACGGCCCCCGCCAGCGCCGTGCTCGGTTCGCTGCCCTGGTAGGGGACGTCGGTGTTGATCATGATCGCGAGGGTGGTCTCCTGCTCGGGAAGGTAGACGCAGACCGTCTGGTACCCGGGGAGGCTGCCGTTGTGCCCGATCCAGCCCGCGACGTCGAAGATGCCCAGCCCGTAGCCGACGTCGGATGCCAGACCCGGTGCGTTCACCGTCTCGAGCCGTTGCGCCTGTGTGGCCGGCTGCAGCAGTGTGCCGGTGGCCAGCGCGGGCGCCCAGATCCGCAGGTCGTCGAGGGTCGAGATCATCGCGCCCGCCGCCCATCCCCAGGACGGATTCCAATCGGTGGCCACGGCTTCCTTGTCGTCCAAGGTCTGCTCCGTGTAGCCCTGTGCGTGTGGTTCGGGGAACGTGTTGGTGGTCGGGAAGCTCGTGTCCGCCATCTTCAGCGGCTGCACGATCTTCTGCGTCACGTACTCCGGGAGCGGCAGTCCGCTGACCTTTTCGACGACGAGCCCCAGCAGTGTCGTGTTCGTGTTGGAGTACTCGAATCCCTGCCCGGGTGGGAACGACGCGGGCTGCGCGAACGCGTAGTCCAGCAGTTGCTGCGGGGTGAACGCCGCCTGCGGGTCGGTGAGCAACGCCTTCTGGAAGTCCTCGTTGGCCGAGTAGTTGGCCAGCCCGCTCTGCATCCGGGCGAGCTGGCGCAGCGTGATCTGATCACCCAGCGGCACGCCCGCCACGTACTTCGAGATCGGATCGTCGAGAGCGAGCTTGTCCTCGTCGGCCAGCTGCAGCACACCCGTGACCGTGAACGTCTTTGTCACACTGCCGATTCGGTGGTAAAAGTCGGTCTCCATCGGTGCGCCGGTGGTCTTGTCGGCGACGCCGAACGCCTTCACATAGTTGCCGTCAGGCCCCCACACGCCCACGATCGCGCCGGGAATCGCGGCCATCGACATCGTCTTCTCGATCGCCTCGTCGAGCCGGTCCGCGACACCGGGGTCGATCTGTGCGTCCGCTCCGGCGTTCGGCGTTCCCGCCTGCGTCGTCGTGGAGGTGGCGGAGGTGCCCGTGGAGGAGGAATCGTCGGAGCATGCCGCGGGCACTACCAGCAGCAGTGCCGCTGCGGCCGCCGCGAGGCCTCGTCGCCGATTCGTCCTGGTCACGACCTGAGCTGTCATCGTGCGTCCCGTCGTCGAGGTGCCCCTCTCGGGAATTTACTCCGCGCCCGCCGGGCGAATGTACCTTTCGGCGCTTCTGAGGCGACCGGCGATACATTCGCCCTACTGCGCTCTCTCGGTCCCGTATTCGGCCAGCAGCCGCTTCTCCTCGTCGCGATGCGGGTAGAAGAAGAACACCACCACGGCCCCGGCGCACACCACCAGGATCGCGGCGAGGTACGCGCGATCGTCGCCGTCGAGGAAGGCGTTGCGGGCGGCGGCGATGATCTGCTCGGCGTACTGCGGGTAGCGTTCCGCGAGCACTTCGGCGCTCGAATACGACTTCGTGAGCGCCGCTTGGGTTTCCGGGGTGATCTGGCTCGAGTCCGGCGATGCGGCGATCGTGGCCGACAGCGACTTCGCGTAACCGGCGGTCAGCACCGCGCCGAGGATCGACTGCATGATCGCGCCGCCGAGGTCGCGTTGCAGGTCGGACGTGCCGGAGGCCATGCCCGCCCGCGACACCGGCACCGAACCGGTGAGCGACCGCGACGCCGGGGTCCCGGCGAACCCGACCCCGATGCCCACGAACGCATAAGCGAGGGCCACCCACCAGTAGGTCGCGTTTTCGTCCCACCACACCAGCGCGACAACCAGTCCGAGGACGACGAACAGGTAGCCGAGCAGCAGTGTGAACCGGGCTCCGTGCGATTCGACGAGTTTCGCGGAACGGGGTGCGACGATGACCATCGCGACGGCGGCGGGGATGATCGCGGATCCGGCGGCGAGCGTGGAGTACTCGAGCACGTTCTGCAGGAACTGCTGCCCGATGAACATCGCACCCATCAACGCGCCGAACACGATCACCCCGCCGACGGCGGCCACCCAGAACGTCGGGCGGGCGGCGATGTGCAGATCGAACAGCGGGTGCGCCGCCCGCCGTTGCTGCAGGAAGAACGCGGCTCCCGCGGCGAGGGCGATCAACCCGAGACCGAGAGCGAGCGCCCCGGAGCCGTCCACCGGTGCGAAATTGATCGCGAGGATGAGGGCGGCAATGAAGACGACGGAGATGATGCCGCCGAGATTGTCGACGGGATCGGTCGTCTCGTTGACGTGGGCGGGCACCCACAGGATGGCGGCGACGAGGGCGAGACCGGCGAGCGGAAGGGTCACGAGGAACACCGAGCCCCAATGGAACTGCTCGAGCAGCGCGCCCGACACGATCGGCCCGAGCGAGGAGATCGCGCCACCGAGGGCCGACCACAGTGCGATCGCCTTGGTCCGGGGCGGTCCCGACCACAGCGCGGTGATGATCGCGAGGGTGGTGGGGAACGCGAGCCCGGCGGAGACACCGCCGAGAACACGTGCGAGGAACAGTATTTCGAAGTTCCCGGCGAATCCCGCGATCGCCGACGCCGGCAGTGACAGCGCCATGCCGAGCACGAGCAGCTGTTTGCGCCCGTAGCGGTCGCCGAGCGCCCCCAGATAGAGGACCGACGCGGCGAGCCCGAGGGAGTACGCCACGGCGACGAGGTTCAGCTGCGTCTGACTCGCGTCGAAGGCGCGGCCGATGTCGGGGAGCGCGACGTTCGCGACGGACAGGTTCAGGTTGGCGACGGCGGCGACGAGGATGAGGGTCGCGAGGATCAGCGTCGCTCGGGCCGGCGCCTGCGTCGTTTCGGTTCGAGTCACTGTCTGCTCCCGGGGTTCTGGTCTCCTCGTGGGCTCGGCGTGTCGGCCGCCGGTTGGGGGCTGGATGCGAGCAGCGACGCCGTGAGCGGGAAGAGGAGGACGGTGATCGCGCCGGCCGCGACGAGCACGGAGGCGTTGGCGGACGTCATGTCACCGGAGTCGACGGCCACGCCGGTGACGGCCACGATCAGCGGCAGACCGGTTCCCGCATACAGCGCCAGCTGGGTGCGTTCACGGACGGTGAAGGGTGGATCGGTGCCGTCGGCGCCCCGGTCGAACCTGCCGGCGACGTAGACCGGGCCTGCCCGCACCAACAGGATCAGCACGACGAACGCGATGAGGACGCCGGGTTCGGACGCCACCGCGGCGACGTCGATCGCCATCCCGGACGTCACGAAGAAGATCGGGATCAGGAACCCGAACGCCAGGCCGTCGAGCTTCGTTTCGAGCGTGACGTCGCCTTCGGGTGTGGCCCGCCGCAGGATGAACCCGGCCGCGAAGGCACCGAGGATCGTGTCGAGCCCGAACGACGCCGCCAGCACGGTGAGTGCGACGAGGAGCAGCATGGTCAGCCGGACCGTCGTCTGCGACGTCGTCTCCGATCCCGACCGGATGATCGCGGTGATCCGGGAACCCTCCCGCCGCACGCGGGCGGGGATGAACGCGACCAGCACCGCCGCGGCCGTGAACAGTCCGAGGACCACGATGGACGCCACCGACCCGCGGGAGCCGAGCAGGACCGCCATGGCGACGACGGGTCCGAGTTCGCCGAACGCACCGTGATTGAGGATCGTCCGGCCCAGCCGGGTGTCGAGGGCGCCCGCGTCACGGAGGATCGGGAGCAGCGTGCCGAGCGCTGTCGACGTCATGGCAATGGCCACCGCGGTTCCGGCGTCGACCACGTGGACGACGCTCAGCAGCGACACGACAGCGAACGCCAGGGCCAGCGAGACCAGCCACGTCAGCAGGGCCCGCCTGCCGCCGCGACCGGTGATCTCGGCCGTGTCGATCTCGTACCCGGCCAGCAGGAAGAGCAGCCCCAGCCCCAGGTCGCGCAGCAGCTCGATCTCGCTGCCCTCGACCGCCAGGTCGAAGACGTGCGGGCCGATGACGATCCCGGCGACGAGCAGAAGTACCACCTCTGGCACCAGCTTCCGGGGAAACAACCCGGCGAGCAGCGGGGCGATCACGGCGCATGCCACGATCCAGAAAAGCGACGCTCCCACGGAAGGCATGCATCACCCCGTCTCTCGAACCACCGGACACAGCACTGCGTCCGAGCCTCACAGAGCCCGGACCACGGGACATCATCCGTGACGGATGAACGCCGCCGCGCGGAATCACCCGTCGTGGATGATGCGCAACTCCCGGCCGATGGCGATCATCGACACCAGGGCACCCCAGCGCAGGGAGAGATGATGTCGAATACAGCTGAAGATGTCGGTCCGGTCGCGTTTCTTTTCCTCACCTTTCCGGGCGAGCGGGCCGATCCCCAGGTGATCGACACATTCCGCGACGTCGTCGCCCAGGGAGTGGTCACCATTCTCGATCTCGTGTTCATCTCCAAGGGAACCGACGGCACGCTGCGCCAGGTGGAGGTGGACGAGGACCTCGACAGCATCGGCCTCGCCGCCCTGTCCCTCGAAGCCAAGGCCCTGATCAGCGACGAGGACCTCGAGGTGGTGCGCGAGTCACTGGAGCCGGGCACGTCCGCGGTGGCGATCGTGTACGAGCAGACGTGGGCGCGGAAGGTCGCGGCCGCCTCCCGGCAGGCCGGTGGCGAGGTAGCTCTCCACCTGCACATCCCGCGCGAGGTGGTCGAGGCGGCCATCGCCGCCGCGGTCTGACTCGTCACCCACAGAAACGGAGCACATCATGGTTTTCAGGGGTCCACGCCGCATGGGACGTCCCGGGCTGCTCGGCACGGTGGCCCGGACGGCGGTCATCACCGGCACCGCGCGGGCGACGTCGAACGCGATGAACCGGCGCGCCGCCAACAAGCAGGCGGAGGAACAGGAGCGGATCGACCAGGCAGCCCAGCAGCAGTACGCGGAACAGCAAGCAGCGCAACAGCAGTACGCCCAGCAGGCACCTCCGCCGCCACCGGCACCCGCGGGCGACGACCTGGTGTCCCGCATCCAGGAACTAGCCCGCCTGAAGGAGGCCGGCGTTCTCACGGACGAGGAGTTCACGGCAGCGAAGGCGAAATTGCTCCAGTCCTGAGGACGCAGTAATGCCGCATCGTCAGTAGAACTCGACGGTGTCGACGCGGTTGATCAGCTCCTCGCCGTCGAGGAACCGGGTGGCATTGCGCGCGAACAGGTCCGCGATGAGGCGATCCTCCGCGGGGTTCAACGCCGCGGTGTGCGGGCTGACCAGCACGTTCGGGTGAGCCCACAGCGGACTGTCCGACGCCAGGGGCTCGGACGCGAACACGTCCAGCGCGGCGAACCCGACCCGCCCGTCCTCGATCGCGGCGGTCATGGCGACCTCGTCGACGACGGTGCCCCGGCCCACGCTCACCACCGTCACGCCGGGCTTGACCGCGCCGAATACCTTTGCGCTGACGAGACCTTCGGTGGCGCTGGTTCCGGGCAGCGTCACGACGATGCCGTCCGCGTCTCCGACCACATCGGCCAGCCGATCGGGGTGCACGATCTCGTCGACACCCTCGACCGCGGTGTCGCGCCTGCTCGTTCCCACGACGGTGGCGCCGTTAGCCTTCAGCTTCAGTGCCGTCGCGCGGCCGATGCTGCCCAGCCCGACGATGACGATGCGCTGCCCGGACACGGTTCCCATGGCCCACCGGCCGCTCCACACCTTGTCGCGCTGCTGGGCGAGCAGGCGCGGGAGAGTCTTGGCGCCGGCCAGCAGGCCGAAGACGGCGAACTCGGCCAACGGTTCCGCGTGCACACCGGCGGAGGTGCTGAACGCGATGCGGTCGAGTTGCTCGTCGGTGAGGCCGGCCGCCTTCACCTGCGCCCCGCCGCCGGCGGGCATCGTGTGCACCCAGCGGAGTCCGGGGTTGACGCCTGCCGTCCTCGTCAGTGCCGCGGGATTCTCGTCGGGCACGCCGTACAGGGCTTGCGCCGAATCGACCAGGTCGTCGAAGGCCTTCTGCTGCTCCGTGGTCCGGGAGAACGACGGATCGCCGGAGTGATCACCCGGGAACCGGGAGGGCGGCAGCAGATCCTGCTCGCGGATGAAGTCGATGCGCGGTTCCGCCCGGGTGACGAGGCTGATGAGCTCTTCGCTCACGGGGGTCGCGGCGACGACGCGGAGTCGCCCGTCGAGTGGCTTCGGGTCGTGTGCACTCACTGCAGATTCCTTCGCTACGGGCCGATGCTGACCATATGTTCAGGATAAAAACTCTGCACTAATCATGTGATTCAGTCAACAGTTTTTGTTACGTATGACAAATAGCGTCCCGCGCGGTATCGTCCTCGGCACGCCAGTGACCTGGGTCACTACACCGACCTGTTTGTGACCGCGCTCGACGTGGTCCCGTCCCACAACGGAGCAGAAGATGTCCCCAGAATCGAAGATTCAAGTAGGCGCAGACTCGAAGATGCCGGAAGGCAGCAGTGAATCCACCCGACCGGTCCGCGCCTCCGACGACCCGGAGTACGCCGCGAACCTCAAGCGCGCGACGCTCGCCAGTTCCATCGGCAGTGCGCTCGAGTACTACGACTTCGCCCTGTACGGCCTGGCATCGGCACTGATATTCGGCCAGCTGTTCTTCCCCGCCATGGGTGCGTCGGCTGCGTTGATGGCCAGTTTCGGCACGTACGCCGTCGGCTTCCTCGCCCGGCCCGTCGGCGGCCTGTTCTTCGGCGCCCTCGGGGACCGCCTCGGACGCAAGGCCGTCCTGATGATCACGATCGCGATCATGGGCGGCGCGAGCACGCTGATCGGCGTCCTGCCGACCGGCGCGCAGGTGGGCATCTGGGCCCCGATCCTGCTGGTCGCGCTGCGACTGCTGCAAGGCTTCGGCGCGGGCGCCGAGCAGGCCGGTGCCACCACACTGATGGCGGAGTACTCGCCCACCGAGCGCCGCGGATTCTTCTCCGCACTCCCGTTCGTCGGGATCATGGTGGGCACCCTGATGGCGTCCGGGGTCTTCGCGATCCTCGGCCAGATCGATCGCGAACTCCTCCTCGCCTGGGTGTGGCGGGTGCCGTTCCTCGCGTCCGTCTTCCTCATCGCGGTCGCCGTGTTCATTCGGCTCCGCATGCAGGAGAGCCCCACGTTCGTCAAGCTGGAGAAGCAGGATCAGATCAGCGAGAGCCCGTTCCGGGAACTGATCGGCAGCTCGATGCCCAGCGTGCTCCGCGGCATCGGCCTGCGGATGGCCGAGAACGGCGGCTCGTACATCTTCCAGACCCTCGGCATCAGCTACGTGACGACGGTGGTGGGTGTCAGCAAGTCGATCGGACCGCTCGCCATCGCCTGCGGCGCCGCCATCGGCATGCTCGTCATCCCGTTCTCGGGCGCGCTGTCGGACCGCTTCGGCCGGATGCGGGTGTACCGGTTCGGTGCGGCGCTGCAGCTCGTCCTCGCGGTCCCGTCGTGGTGGCTGCTCTCGCTCGGCAACCCGTATCTCGTGGTGGCGACGCTCGCGGTCAGCTACGGGATCGGCGTCAACGTGATGCTCGGCGCGCAGTGCGCGGCCCTGCCCGAACTGTTCGGAAATCGCCACCGCTACATCGGCGTCGCGGTCGCCCGGGAGACGAGCGCCATCCTCGCCGGCGGCATCGCACCCTTCGTCGGCGCACTGCTGCTGTCGCTGCTCAACAACTCGTGGGTGCCGCTCGCCATCTACGTTCTGATCCTCAGCGTCATCACGTTCGCCACCACGTTCGTGACGCCCGAAACCCGTGGCCGCGACCTCGCGCTCGCCTGGGACGCGATGGCCGATCCAGTCCACGGACCGGATGCCGTTGCCACCGAGTCGAAGGATCGGGTCGACGCATGAGGCTGGCCCGCATCGCCACCGACTCCGGACCACGGCCGGTGTGCCAGCGCGACGGTCGCTGGCACGAAGTGACGGATCCGTACGCCGACACCCTGACGTTCACCGGACCCGCACACGACCTCGACGGCGCGCGGCTGCTCGCGCCCGCCGAACCGCGGGTCCTGCTCGGGATGGCCCACAACGGCGCACCCGGAGATCGAGACCTGCCGTTGCAGGCATTCATGAAGTCGACGCGCACGGTGATCGGCCCCGAGGATCCGATCGTCGTCGACGAAGGGCTGGGGCAGGTCAACGTGGAGGGCGAGCTGGCCGTCGTCATCCGGCGCATGTGCCGCCGGCTTCGCCCCGAGGACGTCCCATCCGCAATCCTCGGATACACGATCGGCAACGACGTCACCGCCGTCGAGCAGATAGCGCTGGACGACAAGCTCACCCAGGCGAAGCACGGCGACGGCTTCACCCCGCTGGGACCGTGGATCGAGACAGATCTCGGCTCCGAGGACGTTCCGATCACCGTGCGCGTCAACGACGCGACCGTGGCGGAGGCGTCCACGCGGCAGCTCGCCTGGAACGTGTCCGAGCAACTGGTCCATCTCACCCGGTATCTGACCCTCGGTCCGGGAGACGTGGTGCTCACGGGTTGCCCGTTCACGTTCAGCCCGGTCAAACCGGGCGACCGCGCCGAGATCTCGCTCGGCGGAATCGGCACGCTCGGCAACCCGGTGCGTGCGCTGTGAATCTCCTCGATCTGTCCGGGCGCATCGCCCTGGTCACCAGTTCGAGCCGGGGAATCGGCTACGCACTCGCGCGGGGCCTGGCCGAGGCGGGCGCCACGATCGTCCTCAAACGGGGTGTCGGCCGAACTCCTCGCACAGGCACGTGAGCGGCTCCGCGAGGAGTTCGGCGAGACCCGTGTCCACGCGTACGCGTTCGACGTCACGGATCCCGAGCGGGTGACCGACGCCGTCGAGCGGATCGAGTCGGAGGTCGGGCCGATCGAGATCCTGGTGAACAACGCTGCGCTGCAACATCGTCAGCCGCTGCTCGACGTCACCCTCGAGGACTGGAACAGGGTGCTCACGACAGACCTCACCAGCGCCTTTCTCGTCGGGCGCGCGGTCGCACGGTGCCAGATCGCCCGCGGGAGCGGGAAGATCTTGACGTCCTCTCGGCCGTGAACGACCGAGAATCCCCTCGAGACTCGCGTCTCGAGGTTCCTGTTTCACCGACAGTTGCCGCCCCACACGTTATGTGCGAGGTGGTCTCACACCGTCTCCGCAGGCTGCCACCGTCAGTCCGACGGCCAAAATATTCTTCGCCGCGTTCACATCCCGGTCGTGGACGACGCCGCATCGGCACGTCCACTCCCGCACGTCCAGCGGCATCGTCGACGCGACCTCCCCGCACACCGAGCAGGTCTTCGACGACGGAAAGAACCGGTCGATCACCACCACCCGCCGCCCGTACCAGTCTGCCTTGTACTCGAGCATCGACCGGAACTCGGACCAACTCGCATCGGAGATCGCCCGAGACAACGACCGATTCTTGACCATGTTCCGCACACTCAGATCCTCGATGGCGATCACTTGATTTTCGCGCACCAGTCGAGTGGAGAGTCTGTGCAGATGATCGCGACGCCGATCGGCGATCCGGCCATGAATCTTCGCGACCTTCAGGCGGGCCTTGGCCCGGTTACGGGATCCCTTCTCCTTCTTGGCCAGCACCCGCTGCGCCTTCGCCAGCCGCTCACGGTCCGTGCGCTCGTGGCGGGGTTGGAGGATCGAGATGTAGTACTGACCACGAGCATTGCGCGACACCGTCACCTGCGACGGCACGGCCCCCTCCGGTAACGGCCTCGACCACCGGATATCCAGGGGTTCGGACTGCTTGGCCAACCGGAGCTGCCCGCCGCGGTAGGTGAAGCAGTTCGAGTAGTAGGTCGCCGAATCCTTCGAGTGGCCCTTCCTCTTGAATTGCGGGTAGCGGGACTGCTTGCGCCAGGAACCTGTCGAACGCCCCCTGCAACTGCCGCAGCGCCTCCTGCAACGGCCCCTTCGACGGCTCCGACAACCACTCGGTCTCGGTGTCCCGCTTCCATCCGGTGAGCATCTTCGAGGTGTCCGCGTAGGTGACCCGCCGCCGCTCCTGCGACCAGGCACGCGAGCGCTCGGCCAACGCCCGGTTGTAGACATACCGGGTGCACCCGAACGTCCGAGCAAGCTGATCAGCCTGCACCGCAGTCGGATAGAAGCGGTACTTGAACGCCCGCTTCACCACCCTCCCCGCCATAACCCAGACACTAGCCACACCGTCCGACAAACCCAGATCGGCTATCCCGGACCCCGAGTTCGACGCGTGGCTCCGCGGCCGCGCGCCGGCAGGCCGGTGGGGCACCCCGGACGATCTCGTGGGTCCCGCGGTGTGGCTGGCGTCGGACGGATCCCGGTACGTCAACGGTCAGGTGATCTTCATCGACGGCGGGATGACGTCGGTGGTCTGAGGACTACCCGCCGACCGCGGCCGCCGGTTCGGTCTGCAGTTCACCGAAGGAGCGGCGGGTGTGCAGGACGAGTTCGCGGAGCGCGGGGCCCCCGAGTCTCTTCCAGACCAGCGCGAGCACGGCCGGGATGTCGACGTCGTCCAGTGCGATCGCCGTCAACCGCCCTCGGTAATCCGTCGCCATCGACTCGCTGAGGATCGCGATCCCCAGTCCGCGGATCGCGAGGTCGGCGACGGCGTCGGGCGCACTCGCCTGCAGGGCGATGTCGGGGCGGAGGCCGGCGGCCGCACACGCCTGGTCGAAGACCGTTCGGATCCCCGTTCCGGTCGGCATACATACGATCGCATGGTCGCCGAGTTCGGCCAGGGCGACGCGCGAACGCCCGGACAGCGGGTGCCCGGGCGGCACGGCCGCGACGAGACCCTCGCTGATGATCGGGAAGGCATCCAAACCTTCCGGCGGGGCGGTCGCGGTGCCGACGAGGGCGAGATCGATCGCACCGGCGCGGACACGTTCGACGAGGCGGTCGGAACTGTCCTCGGTCAGCGTGATCTCGATTCCCGGGTGCGCGACGTGGAACGCGGACAGCGCGTCGAACAGCGGCTTCACCGTGCAGGCGGTGACCATCCCGACGACGAGCCGGCCCCGGATCAGCTGGTTCACGTCGTCCACGGCCTGCCGCATCGCGTCGGCCGAGGCGAGTGCCGCGCGGGCGTGCCCGAGCGCCGCCTCTCCCGCGGACGTGAGCGTCGCGGTCCGGCTCGATCGGTCGATCAGCGTGGCGCCGACGTCGTGCTCGAGCTGCCGGATCTGCGCACTGATCCCCGACTGGCTGATGTGGACGCGTTCCGCGGCGCGGGTGAAGTTCGCTTCCTCGGCAACCGCGACGAAGTACTCGAGCTGCCTGAGTTCCATAAGCAGTAATTCTAGTATTCAGCAGAACTATCTGTTGGACTTCCGGTTGCGGCGACACCATTGTGGGATGTGAGAGCAGTTCACCCACGAAAGGATTTCCGTGTCCGACTACGAGAAGGCCCTGAACCCCGAAGATCTGACCCGACTGTTCGTCGAGCGCAGCAATGCCGGCGACGCGGCCGGAGTCGCCGCCCTGTACGAGGAGAACGCCGTCATGGCGTATCCGCCCGGCAGCCGGACGGTCGGCCGGGCAGCCATCCAGAAATTATGGGAGTCGGTGCTCGCGAACGCGCCGCACTTCGAACCGGAGACACCGCTCCCCACGCTGATCAGTGACGACATCGCGCTCACGTCCACCCCACCCAAGGACGGATCCGGCGCGCGGGCGCAGGTCGTCCGCAGGCAACCGGACGGAACCTGGCTCCGACTGCTCGACCAGCCGGAGTTCGTCCCGCCCACCAGCTGAGGTCACGGCCGTGCCGGCCCCTACACGGCATGAACTTCGTTGTCCACCATTGCATCTGCATTCGGATCGGTGGGACGATAGAGGTCATGCGCAGACCGCGTTGGCCGGCAGTAGCACCACCCACCACCGGAGGACACCGGGTGCACGGCCCCCTGCTCCTCACGACCGAAGACCACCTCACGCTCGAGCTGTTCGAGGTCGTGGCGTTCCCGGACGGCCTCCACCTCCGGATGGCCCTGACCGCGACGGGCAGGCCCGCGGAGCTGGCGCAGTACGAGACCCGCTCGCTGTCCGACCCCGACGATCCCTCGACACGGTGGTCCTATCTCTCAGTGCGGGCACGCGTCGACGACATCGAAGGTGAGGCCGACCCCTACCATCCGGCGGCGGCGTCGAAGCCGTGCCGGAGCGGGCCCCCCGAGTACCGCACCGAACCGAACTACTGGCTGGATGCGATACCCACGTCGGGATTCATCGCGGTCACCGCCGGCTGGCCACGGATCGGTCTCGGTTCGACGACCACCACGATCGGTCTCGAATCGAGCACGCGAACGTCGTGACCGGTCCCGGTCGGCGTCAGGTGCAGCAGTTGGGGTCGAGGACCACCCGCAGCGCGTCGAGCGCGTCCGGCTGCGCACTGTAGAAGACGTTCATGCCGCGGCGGACGGGCTGGACCATTCCGGCCCTCTTGAGCTGGCCGAGATGGTGACTGACGGTCGATTCGGACAGGCCCACGCCGGTCGCGAGGTCGCACGTGCACACCTCGCCGTCGCTCGCGGTCAGCAGGATCGACATCAGCCTGATGCGGACCGGGTCGGCCAGCGCCTTGAGGCGCAGCGCGAGGTGCAGGGCGGCCTCGTCGGTCATCGGGGCGGCCGAGACGGGCGCGCAGCAGATCGGTGCGGAGACATCTACGACCGGCAACGTCTTGGGCATGACTCCATCCTCCCCGGTTCTTGACATATGTCAAAAAGGTGGGATTCTAGGAATGAAAGTAATTCGACATATGTCACACAGGTGGAGGTTGTCATGTCCCGCGCCCAGCTCGCCCTCAATGTCGACAATCTGGAGGAAGCAGTCACGTTCTACTCGAAACTGTTCGATACACAACCGGCGAAACTGAAGCCGGGATACGCGAACTTCGCCATCGCGCAGCCACCCCTCAAGCTGGTGCTGCTGGAGAACCCCGGTGAGGGCGGCACCATCAACCACCTCGGCGTCGAGGTCGAATCGAGCGCCCGGGTGCACGAGGAGATCGCGCGGCTGACCGGGGAAGGCCTGTTCACCGACGAGGAGATCGGCACCACCTGTTGCTTCGCGACCCAGGACAAGGTGTGGGTCACCGGCCCCGCCGGCGAGAAGTGGGAGGTCTACACCGTGCTCGCCGACTCCGACACGTTCGGGTCGAGCCCCCGGCACCTCGACCCCGAGGCCGAGGGGGCCACCTGCTGCGGCACCGCCGCGGACGGGGAGAAGGCCACCGCGGGCACGTCCTGCTGCTAGCCCGGCCGACAAAGAGAAACCCCGCCAGCTGCATCACTGCAGTTGACGGGGTTTCTTTGTGCGCCCGAAGGGATTCGAACCCCTAACCTCTTGATCCGTAGTCAAGTGCTCTATCCGTTGAGCTACGGGCGCATGTTCTTCAGTTGTCTAGCTTGCACCGGCCGACTAGGCCCGGTGTGGCGGAGGCGAGAGGATTTGAACCTCCGGTCCCTCGTAAAAGGGACAACTCATTAGCAGTGAGTCCCATTCGGCCGCTCTGGCACGCCTCCCTGGGGTGGTTCCGATCCCTTCGGACCGCCGGTGCGAAAGATTACACACCTTTCCACCACAAAGGCAAAACGGCTGGTCAGAGCATACGGATGGCCGCTTTATCGCAGGTGGCTGTCGAACCAGTCGAAGATCCGCCGCTGCGCGTCGACGATGGCCTGGGCGCCCGGGTCGTCGTCCTTGCCGTCGGGCACCTGAGGCGGTTCGTCGGCCCGGTGCGCGAGCCCGGCATAACTCACGACGAGCCCTGCGACGTCGGACTTGGCGGTGGCGTCGCGCAGCAGCTCGACCTGATCGGGTGGCGTGGACGGATCGTCCTCCCCGTACAGACCGAGCCAGGGGGCCTTCAGGTCGGGGGCGGCGTGCACCAGCGCAGGCGCCTCCTCCGACAGCGGCTCGACGATCCCGCGGGCGGCGACGCTCACCGCGGCGCCGACGGGACGCGTCGTGGCGACGAGCAGGGCGGCGGTCCCGGCGTCGTCGAAACCCAGCACGCCCACACAGTCGGCGTAGATGCCCCGCGCGATCAGCCAGTCGAAGGTGGCGTCGAAGTCGGCGAACAGGGATTCGCCGAACACCTCGACATCGCTGGGCGCCGGTTCCCGGTGGAAGAGGTGCGGCGCTACCGTCACCCACCCCTCCATCGCGAGCGAGCGCATCAGATCGAGGAGAGGTTCGCTGAACGTGCGCGACTCGTGCAGGACCACGATCCCGCCCCGTGCCGGACCTTCCGGTTCCACTGCCGTGAGCGGAACACGCAATTGAGGGTTTTCCGGCGCGTCTGCGGACGTCCGCAGGGCTGCACTGTCCCTGAAGAATCCCGACATGTTCCTACCTTGGCACGAAGGGGGCGTCGGCGCAGTGGATCGGGAGGCGCATAATCGCCTGGTGACTCCGCGAACCAGGGCAGACCTCGACACGATCCCGGCCTACATCCCCGGCAAGAACTTTCCGGGCGCGATCAAGCTGGCGAGCAACGAGACCACGCTGGGTCCGTTGCCGAGTGTGCGCGACGCCATCGCGGACGCCGTCGGCAACGCCAACCGCTATCCGGACAACGGTCACGTCGCCCTGATCACGGCACTGGCCGATCACCTCGGGGTGGCCACCGAGAACATCGCCGCGGGTTGCGGTTCGGTGAGCCTTTGCCAGGAGTTGGTGCAGGCCACGTGCAACCACGGTGACGAGGTCATCTTCGCGTGGCGGTCGTTCGAGGCCTATCCCGTGGTCACGCTGGTGGCCGGGGCGACGCCCGTCAAGGTTCCGCTCACCGCCGACCACGGTCACGACCTCGACGCGATGCTGGCCGCGATCACCGACCGCACCCGGCTGATCTTCGTCTGCAACCCGAACAACCCCACCGGCAACGCGCTGACGAAGGCCGAACTCGAGCGGTTCCTCGACGCCGTTCCCGCCGACGTCCTGGTGGCCCTCGACGAGGCCTACTTCGAGTACAACCGGTCCGACGCCGACGGCATCGAACTGTTCCGCGGACGCCCCAACGTGGTGGTGCTGCGCACGTTCTCCAAGGCCTACGGCCTCGCCGGCATCCGCGTGGGGTACGCAGTCGCCGATCCCACGGTCGTCACCGCGCTGACCAAGGTGCACATCGCGTTCGCGGTCAACGCCGTCGCGCAGGCCGCGGCCATCGCGTCGCTGGCCGCGTCCGGAGAGCTGCTGGCACGCACGGACGGCGTCGTCGCCGAGCGCAACCGGGTGCGCGACGCCCTGCTCGCCGCCGGGTACGAGGTGCCCGAATCGGCCGCCAACTTCGTCTTCCTCCCGTTGGGCACGCCCTCCGGAGCGTTCGCCGCCGCCAGCGCCGAGACCGGTGTGCTGCTGCGGCCGTACGGCGACGACGGGGTGCGGATCACGATCGGCGATCCCGAGGAGAACGACGCGTTCCTCGCCTTCGCGACGAGCACCGAGGCGCGCTCGATCGCGAACGTCGCGGTCCGGGCGTAACGCTCGAGACGTAAACGTTACCCACGGGCACAACGCCCGTGACTCCTTGTTGGCAGACTCAGTGAGGTTTTGCCGAAGGGAGCCCCCATATGCGTCGCCGCGCCGCGCTCCGCACCGCTGTGCCGGCTGCCGGACTGGCAATGGCGCTGGCGATCTCGGTGACGTCGGGGCTGTCCGCGGCGCAGGCGCAGGACGCTGCGGTTTCCGTCCGGCTCCTCGCCTTCAACGACCTCCACGGCAGCCTCGAACCGCCGCCCGGCGTCCGGAGCCAGGTGAAGCAAGCCGACGGCTCACTTGTCCCCGCCGGCGGCGCCGCCTACCTGGCCGCGTACGTCGACCAGCTGCGCGGCCAGGCGACCCATTCACTGCTGTATTCGGTGGGTGACAACTGGGGATCGTCGGCGCTCGAATCCGCGATGTTCCACGACGAACCGACCGTGCAGCTGCTCAACAGGATGGGCGTCGACGCGTCCGCGATCGGCAATCACGAACTCGACGAGGGATACACGGAGTTCCGGCGGATGCAGACCGGTGGCTGCCATCCCACCGACGGTTGCCGGTTCGGAAACACGTTCGAGGGCGCGAACTTCCCGCTCCTCGCGGCGAACATGGAATTCGACGACGGCGCGCCCGCGACGCTGCCGTTCACCGTCAACTACGTCGAGGGAATACCAGTCGGGGTCATCGCGACCATGCCCGCCGGCACCGCAACAATGGTGACCCCGGAGGGGGTGGGAGGGCTGCGCTTCACGGACGAACTCGCCGCCGTCGACCGGACCGCGGATCTCCTCGACTTCTTCGGCGTGCGGGCCATCGCGTTGCTGATGCACAAGGGAGCCGAACCCGCAGCCGACAACGGCCCCAACTCGTGCGAGGTGACGTCCGGACCCGCACGGGATCTCGCGCTGCGCGCGTCCCCGAAGGTCGACGTCATCTTCACGGCTGACAGCCACCAGCAGTACAACTGCTCGTTTCCCGACCCGATGGGGAACCCGCGCGTCATGATGCAGGGCGCGTCGCACGGCCGGATCGTCTCGGTGGTCGACGTGTCGATCGACCGCACCACCCGCGACGTCCTGCGCGACCGCGCGTCCGCGTTCAATCAGGTGGTCACCCACGACATCCCGTCGGACCCCGACATACAGGCGCTCGCCGACGATGCCGCCGCCCGGGCCTCCGAGATCGGTGCGGCGCGCGTGGCGTCGCTGACGGGCGACCTCACCCGCGACGAGACCCGCAGCGGCGAGTCCACCCTCGGTAACGTCGTCGCCGACGCCCAGTGGGCGGCGGGTTCCGGGCACGGCGCCCAGATGGCACTCACCAACCCCGGCGGACTCCGCGAGGATCTGCTGCGCGGCGGCCCGGACGGCGCCGTCACATACGGGCAGACCTACGCCGCTCAACCCTTCGGCAACACCCTCGAGGTCCTGACGGTCACCGGCGCGACCCTGAAAACTGCGCTGGAGCAGCAGTTCCAGCCGCGCGGAGACGGCACGATCACGGAACGGATCCTCGCCCCGTCGAGTTCGCTGACGTACACCATGAACCGTTCGGCGACTGTCGGCGAACGCATCTCGGACATCCGGGTGAACGGCGACGCCGTCGTCCCCGAGGGCACCTACCGGGTGGCCGTCAACAAGTTCCTCGCCGACGGCGGCGACGGCTTCGACGCCTTCCGTGTCCGCGCCGAGGCCGTGCACGCGGGCTGCGACCTCGACGCCTTCACGGCATATCTGGGGACGAATTCACCGGTGACGCCACCCAACACCGACCGGATCACCGTCGCCGGATAGGGACGCCGATCAGACGCCGAGCGCGCTCTTCAGGACGGGCCACGAGGTGCGCAGTTCGTCCTGCCAGTACGGCCACGAATGCGTGCCGACGGGGCGGTAGACGAACGTCGCCGGGATCGCGAGCTGGGTCATGCGCTGCTGGAACGTCTGCGTGCAGACGTTCGCCGCCGCCTCGAGGGGTCCGCCCACCGCGATCGTGGACGCGATGTCACCGCTGATCTCGTACGGTCCGGGGAGCCCGCTGCCCGTCGAGATGTAGATCTGCTTGCCGCGCAGGGCTTCGGCGTTCACCGAGGGGTCGTGAGCGGTCCAGGCCGGATCGGTGTCGGGACCCCACATGTTGGCCGGGTTCCCGCCCTTGAACGCCACCGTGCCCCGCACCGAGTCCCGCGAGCTGGGCTGGGAGTTGTCGAGGCATCCGCTGTAGGCGGCGAGTCCGCGGTAGAGCTGCGGATGCCTGGTGACGAGGTTGGCGGCGCCCATCGCGCCCATCGACACACCCGCGACGGCGTTGACGCCGTTGCCGCTGAAGTTCTTGTCGATGATCGGCGGGAGTTCGTTGGCCAGGAACGTCTCCCACTTGTTGACACCGAGCGTGGGGTCGGGCGCCTGCCAGTCGGTGTAGTAGCTGGCGGTGCCGCCCACCGGCAGCACCACGTTGACCTTCTTGTCGGCGAAGAACTGGACCACGTCCGTCTTCTGCGTCCAGGTGCTCTCCCGGAAGTCCGACTCGGCCCCCGCGCTGACCCCGTCGAGCAGGTACAGCGACGGCCTCGACCCGCCGCCGGCGGGATGCAGCACCTGCACCTGCACGACGCGGCCCATGGCGGGGGAATTGATGAAGACGGCACTGCGGGTGCCGGTGAGCGGGACGATCTTGTCGACGCTCGCGACGCCACCTCCCTGAGGCGCGACCGGAGCAGGTGCCGGGTCGGCCACAGCAGTGAACGCCGGCCCCATGAGGGTCAGTGACACTGCCAGACCGACGGCAGCCATTGCTTCGCGACGCATAAAGAAATCCCTCTTCCCCGGACTGTGTGGACCCCGATTGCACAGTACAAAATGCGTCCGGTCAACAAGAGCTTAGAGGTTTTGTGACAGCTGTGTGCTCCAGCGTGATCACGTTGTAGTCACCACAGTTCGCGGCCGGGGGGAGGCGCTCGACCGTTGGGTGCGCCCAACCCTGTGAGCAGGGATTTCGATCGGTTGTCCCGGCTCATCCGACCTCGGCAGGGGCACCCGTTTCACACAGCCGCACCCCTTCTCGCGCCCGGATACGGCGCGGGAGGGGTGCGGCTGTGGATGCCGGACCGTTACTTGGGCAGGGCGGACTTCAGCTGGTCGAGACCGTCGCCGCCGAGTTCGTCGAGGGCGGCGCGGCGACCCGTCATCGCCAGCACGAGCGCCAGCATCGGGCCGGAGACCTCGGGCCCCGATCCGGTGGTCCAGTCGGTGTCGGTTGCCCGCAGCGTCAGTCCCGCGACCCGGGACTTCGACCCGATCAGCAGGTTCGAGTTCTTGTAGAAGTCGGCGACGCGGACGACCGCGTCCATCGGGTACTCGTGTGCGATGCCGAGCGGTCGGCGGATGTCCTCGGCGTGGACGATCATCTCGCCCAGCATGGCGTCGATCGGGCCGGGCGGATGCGTGGAGTCACTCATGTGCGCCCGGAACTCGTCGAGCGACTCCGCCGGTGTTCCTTCCTCTTCGTGTGCGATGTCCTTGTCGAACATGGTGTTGATCCGAAATCCCGACCCGACGAGTTTTCCGACGAACTTCGGCGGCGTCATCTTCTCCGTCGCCGTCATGTGCGCGAACACGTCCCGCACAGTCCACCGCTCGCAGAGCGACGGCGTCGACCACTGTGTATCGGTCAGCGGTTCGAGGTCGTCCACCAGTGCGCGGCGTTCGTCGTGAATCGTGGGCCAGGGGCTTGACGTTGTCATTTCTCACTCCCTCGTCGCTATGAATTCTCCCACCTCACGACCGCTGCGGCGAGACCCATTGCACAACGTGTTAGTCACGACTAACGTATGGATCGTGCTCGATCAGTTGGAAGTCGCAGCTGAGCCCACCCGGAGACGCCTCATGCAACTGCTGACATCAGGTGAACAGACCGTCAACAACCTCGCCGCACACTTCCCCGCGAGCCGGTCGGCGATCTCGCAACATCTCCGGGTGCTCACCGAGGCCGGGCTGGTCACTGCTCGCAAGGACGGACGCTTCAGGTACTACCGGCTCGACCCGCAGGGACTCGCGCAACTCCGCATGTTGTTCGACTCCTTCTGGATCGACGAACTCGACCGCCTCGTCGCGGACGCCACCGACGAAGCAGCTTCCAAAGGAGACAGCTGATGCCATTCGACAAGACCGTCGTCGTCCCGCTGGACCCGGACGCCACGTTCGACCTCGTCACCCGACCGGAACGCTTGCGGCGATGGCAGACCGTCGCGGCCCGCGTCGACCTGCAGGCAGGTGGCGAGTACCGGTGGACCGTCGTTCCCGGACATTCGGCCGCGGGCACCTTCCGCGAGATCGTGCCCGGCAAGCGGGTGGTGTACACGTGGGGATGGGAAGGCGACGACGAACTCCCGCCGGGAGCGTCCACCGTGACGGTGACCCTGACCCCCACCGCAGGCGGGACCGAGGTGCGACTCGTGCACGACGGGCTCACCGACGAACAGGCCGTCCGCCACGCGGAGGGCTGGAACCACTACCTCGACCGTCTCGTCGCCGCCGCGCAGAAGAGCGACGCCGGACCCGACGACTGGGCGGCCGTACCCGATCCGCTCGACGAACTGTCCAGTGCGGAGGCGACATTGGCGGTCGTGCAACGTGTCCTGCGCGACGTCACGGCCGAGGACATGTCCAAGCAGACGGCGTGCACCGAGTTCACCGTCTCGCAGCTCGCCGATCATCTCGTCGGTTCGATCACGGCTCTCGGTGGCGCGGCGGGCGCGACGTTCGACGACGACCCCGGCAAACCCGTCGAGGCCAGAATCGCCGACCTCGCCCAACCTGCACTGGAGGCGTGGCGGAGTCGCGGCCTGGACGGCACGGTGACGATCGGGCCGAACGACATCCCCGCCACTGTCGCCACCGGGATCCTCTCCATCGAATTCCTCGTTCACGCCTGGGATTTCGCGGCAGCGACCGGAGTTGAGGTGGCGGTATCCGAGCCTCTCGCCGAATACGTGCTGTCGCTGACACACAAGATCATCACGCCCGAAGGCAGGAAGGTCGTCGGATTCGACGACCCCGTACCCGCCCCGCACACCAGCGACGCGGTCACCCGGCTCATCGCCTACACCGGCCGCCACCCCGTCCCGGCGGCCTGACACCTCACACGGAAAGGTCCAGTCATGCCCACCAAGTCGGAATACGCCCAGGGAACACCGAGCTGGGTAGACCTCCAAACCAGCGATCAGGACGCGGCCAAGAAGTTCTATTCGGAACTGCTCGGCTGGGAGTACGACGACCGGCCGATGCCCGAGGGCCCCGTCTATTCGATGGCCACCGTGCGCGGCGAGAACGTGGCCGCGATTGCGCCACTACAACCCGACGCGGCCGCAGCCGGGGCGCCGGCGAATTGGAACACCTACATCGCAGTCGACGACGTCGACGAGACGGTCGCGAAGGTCCCCGGCGCAGGCGGTCAGGTTCTGATGCCGGCGTTCGACGTGGGGGAAGCCGGCCGCATGTCGTTCGTCACCGACCCCACCGGGGCGGCCGTCGGACTGTGGCAGGCGAACAAGCACATCGGCGCCACCCTCGTCGGCGACCCGGGCACATGCCTGTGGAACGAACTGAACACCGGCGACGTCGACAAGGCGCTCGCGTTTTACAACAGCGTCTTCGGGATCACCTCGTCGAAGATGCCGATGGGACCGGAGTACACCTACACGCTGTTGGAGGTCGGCGACGATCAGGTCGGTGGATGCGGTGAGCCGATGACGCCCGGCACGCCGAACCACTGGCGGGTGTACTTCGCGGTCGAGGACGTCGACGCCAGTGCTGCGAAGGTCGTCGAACTCGGCGGCACGATCGTCGAAGAAGCGATGGACATCCCCACCGTCGGCCGCATGGCCGCTGTCACCGACCCGCAGGGCGCGATCTTCAGCATCATGACGCCCGAGGAACGTCAGGATCAGTAGGCCGTGAAGATGCCCAAACCCTCCGAGGAGGACAAACAGTTCTTCCGATCGCTGATTCCCGACACCCCCGGTGTCGAGGTGAAGCCGATGTTCGGCAACCTGGGCGCGTTCGTCAACGGCAACATGTTTGCCGGGCTCCTCGGACCGAAAGTCGGGCTGAGGTTCCTCACCGAGCAGGCGAAGGACGAGCTGGCGTCGTCGGACGGCGTCGGCCCGTTCGGTCCGGGAGAAAAGCCGCTGCGCGAGTATCTCGCCCTGCCGGATCGGTGGCGTGGCACCCCCGACCGCGCCACACCGTGGGTGGAACGCGCGATCGCCGAGATCGGCGCACTGCCGCCGAAGCAGCCGAAACCCCGGAAGAGGTAGAGATACGACAACAGCCCTGACCTGGAAAGAAACCAGATCAGGGCTGCCGGTCGTTGGCGGAAGCGGAGGGATTTGAACCCCCGGTCGCTTTCACGACGCTCGCTTTCAAGGCGAGTGCATTCGGCCGCTCTGCCACGCTTCCGTGGGCGATCTTATCGGTACGGAGGCGCCGGCGGGCAACCGGTCAGCGGTCGCCGATCGCCTTGTCGACGCGTTCGAACACTTCGGCGAGAACCTTGAGCTGAGCCTTGGTGAGCAGATCGACGAGGTTGCTGCGCACCCCGGCCACATGGGTGGGGGCCGCTTCGGCCAGCCGGGCGCGGCCTTCGTCGGTGATGACGGCGAGCACTCCGCGGCCGTCCTCGAGGCAGGTGTCGCGGGTGACCATGCCCTGCGATTCCATCCGCCGGATCTGGTGGGTGAGGCGGCTGCGGGAGGAGAGGACGCCGTCCGCGAGGTCGCTCATGCGCAGCGAACCGTCCGGCGACTCGGACAGCAGCACCAGAATGCGGTAGTCCGCGAGGGAGAGATCGTGTTTCTCCTGCAGATCCCGGTTGAGGACGTCCATCAGCCGCTGATTGCCGTCCATGTAACCGCGCCAGGCGCGCATCTCGGCCGGGGTCAACCAGTTGGTCGCGGCTTCGGCGTCGGAGGTTTCTGCTGTCACAGGTTCACAGTCTAGTAGTGAGACATTACTTTCCAGTAGCGTGCGGTCCCCGGAAACGCCGAACGCGCCGCTGTGATCGCTCACCGCCACCGGGCGCCGACGCATTTCGCTAGCGTCGTCCCCATGTATGCGATCACGATCGATCAACCGGGCGGCCCCGAAGTCATGAAGTGGGCGGAGCAGCCGGACCCGGAACTTCCACCCGGTCACGTCCTCCTCGACGTAGCCGCGACGGCCGTCAACCGCGCCGACCTGTTGCAGCGTCAGGGGTTCTATCCCCCACCGCCCGGAGCCAGCGACGTCCTCGGGCTCGAATGTTCCGGCACGATCGCCGAACTCGGCGAGGGAGTGTCGGGGTGGTCCGTCGGCGACCAGGTGTGCGCGCTGCTGGCCGGCGGCGGATACGCGGAGAAGGTGGCTGTCCCCGCGTCGCAGCTTCTCCCGCTCCCCGAAGGGGTGGACCTGCTCGTCGCCGCATCACTGCCGGAGGTCGCGTGCACGGTGTGGTCGAACGTCGTGATGGGCGCCGGACTGTCCCGCGGCGACGTGCTGCTGGTGCACGGCGGTGGCGGCGGCATCGGCACGCACGCCATTCAGGTGGGCGTCGCGCTGGGGGCCCGCGTGGCCGTCACCGCCGGCTCCGAGGAGAAGCTGGCGCGCTGCCGCGAACTCGGCGCCGACATCCTCGTCAACTACCGCGAAGCCGATTTCGTCGACGAGATCCGCAAGGCGACCGACCGACACGGCGCCGATGTGATCCTCGACAACATGGGCGGCTCGTACCTCGACCGCAACGTCGACGTGCTCGCCGCCGACGGCAGGCTCGTCGTCATCGGCATGCAGGGCGGCCGCAAGGGCGAACTGGACCTCGGCAAGTTGCTGTCCAAGCGCGGCCACGTGACGGCGGCCGGACTGCGGGGGCGGGCCGAGTCGGGACACGAGGGCAAGGCCGACATCGTCGCCGACGTCCGCAAGCGGCTGTGGCCGCTCATCGCGGAGGGCGCGGTCCATCCCATCGTCTCGGCGGAACTGCCCATCACCGAGGCGCCGCGCGGGCACGAACTGCTGGACTCGGCGGACACCGTCGGCAAGGTGATCCTGACGATCCCGCGGAACTGACGGTCTGCCCGGCTGTCGTCGTCGCCCGATGTGACATTCGTCCACTTGGGCGGAACCGATGTCACATCGGGCGCAGCAGGGCGGCGAGTCTGCTCAGCCCAGGGTGGCGAGCTCCTTCACGAGCTGGTCGATCTCGTGGCGGGTGGTGTACGGCGCGAGACCGATGGTGACGGCGCCGCCCTCGTCGTTGACGCCCAGTGCATCGAGCAGCCGAGAGCCGCCGTGGACGCCGCTGACGGTGGCGATGCGCTTGTCGGCGAGGTGCGACGCCACCTTGTCGGCCGACACTCCGGCGACGGTGAAGCTGAGCGCCGGAACCCGGCTGGGCGAGCGCCCGATGACCATGACCTGCGGAAGCCGCTTCAGCGACGACATGAGGTGGTCGAACAGGGTGTCCTGGTAGTTCTGCAGCGAGCTGATGGACGCCTCGAGCTTCTGACGCCGGGAACCGGTAGCCGACTCGTCGAGATTCGCCAGGAAGTCGATCGACGTGGTGAGGCCGGCGAGGAGCGCGAACTGGTGCACCCCGACCTCGAGACGTTCGACACCCCGCGCGTACGGATTGAGCGACACGGCGGGGATGCGGTCGAGGAGGGTCGGGTCGCGGAAGACGAGTGCCCCGACCTGCGGTCCACCCCAGGAGGTGGCACCGACGGCGACGACGTCCGCTCCGAGTTCGTTGATGTCGACGTGCGCGTAGGGGGCGGCGCCGATCGCGTCGACGACCATCAGTCCACCGACTTCGTGGACGCGGTCCGAGGCGACGCGGACGTCGGGCGCCGAGCCGACGATCGGGGAGGCGGCGGTGAGTGCGACGAGACGCGTCGTGGTGGTGATGAGGTCCTGGAACTGCCAGCTGGGGAGTTCGCACGTCTCGATCTCGACCTCCGCCCACCGCACCTGGGCGCCGTAGCGGCTGGCGACTCTGAGCCAGGGCGCGACGTTCGCTTCCTCGTCGAGGCGGGAGAGCACCAGCCCGGTTCCGAGGCCGAGTCGCGTGCTCAGCGACTCCGCCAGCCAGGCGAGGAGAACGGATCGGTCGGGTCCGAGGACGACCCCGGCGGGATCGCCTCCGACCAGGTCGGCGACGGCTGCTCGGGCCGCATCGAGTACCGCCGCACTGCGCCGGCTGGACACATGTCGCCCGGTCGACGAAGAGGCAGACGCCCGGAAGGCCGTGGAGACAGTGCGCGACACCGCGTCCGGAATCTGCATGCCGGCCTGCGGATCGAGATGGATCCAACCGTCGCCGAGTGAGGGGATGAGTCCCCGAACGCGGGCAACGTCGTAAGCCATGCCCGACACTCTAAGACCCCAAGTCAATACGGTCGAAGCCAGCCATCGATTGTTGTGGAGTGCAACAAAGATGGAACGGCCCAAATCGGACGCACCTTCGCACTGCCGACCGGGAACAGACAAGATGGAGGCATGACGAACTCGGAGAATGAACACGTCGTCGTGATCGGCCCCGACGGTCAGCCCATGGCCATCCCCGTCGCCGAGGCCGCGGCCAAGCCCGACGGCTCCGAAACTGCGGGGGTCGAGAACGGGAACGGCACGGAGTCGGTGGCCGACATGGTGGAGCAGCCGGCCAAGGTCATGCGCATCGGAACCATGATCAAGCAGCTCCTCGAGGAGGTGCGCGCGGCACCGCTCGACGATGCCAGCCGCAACCGGTTGAAGGAGATCCACAAGTCGTCGATCCGCGAGCTCGAGCAGGGCCTCGCCGCCGAGCTGCGCGACGAACTCGAACGCCTCACGCTGCCCTTCACCGACGACACCGTCCCCACCGACGCCGAACTCCGCATCGCGCAGGCGCAGCTGGTGGGGTGGCTCGAAGGACTGTTCCACGGCATCCAGACGGCCCTGTTCGCCCAGCAGATGGCGGCCCGCTCGCAGCTCGAGCAGATGCGTCAGGGAGCCCTGCCTCCGGGCATCAGCATGGGCAACCCGCACGGGGCGCACAACAACGATCCGGGGTCGCAGTCGAGCGGTACCGGCCAGTACCTGTAGCAACGGGCGAAACAGCATGGAACTCGACTCCCGGTAGGCTCGGTGCCCGTGTCAGCATCCGCTATCGAAACCGAGGCCGCAGGCGGCCCGCTCCCGACGTCCGATTCGCAGACCTTCCGTCGCGCGTTCAAGGACCTCAGGGACGGCTTCGCTCAGCGCGAGCTGTGGCTGAGCCTCGGCTGGCAGGACATCAAGCAGCGTTACCGCCGGTCGGTGATCGGCCCGTTCTGGATCACGATCGCGACCGGTGTGCAGGCCGCGGCGATGGGCATCCTGTACTCCGCCCTGCTGGACATCCCGCTGGACGAGTTCCTGCCGTACGTCACCGTGGGTCTGATCGTCTGGAACCTGATCAGCGCGAGCATCCTCGAGGGATCCGAGGTGTTCATCGCCAACGAGGGGCTGATCAAACAGCTGCCGTCGGCGCTGAGCGTCCACGTCTACCGACTGGTGTGGCGGCAACTGCTGCTGTTCGCCCACAACCTCGTGATCTACGTCATCATGCTGTTCGCGTTCGGGGTGTGGCGGCACCTGACCTGGATGTCGCTGGCCGCGATCCCGGCGATCGCGCTGATCGTCGTCAACGCGGCGTGGGTGTCGATCATGTTCGGCATCTTCTCCACCCGGTACCGGGACATCGCGCCGATCCTGGGCAGCATGACGCTGCTGCTGTTCGTGCTGACCCCGATCATGTGGACGACGCAGAGCCTCGAGGCGCAGGGCGGGCAGGCCGCCGAGCGCGTCAAGCTCGCCGAGCTGAACCCGCTGTTCCACTACCTCGACATCGTGCGCGCCCCCATGATCGGTCAGGACCAGCAGGCGTACCACTGGTACATCGTGCTGACCATCACCGTCGTCGGATGGACCGCCGCCATCCTCGCGCTTCGCAAGTACCGGGCCCGTGTGCCCTACTGGGTTTAGGGGTCTGATCAATGACAGAACACGTGAGTATCGAGACGCGGGACGCCTGCGTCGACTTCCCGATCTTCGACGCCAAGTCCCGGTCGCTGAAGAAGGCGTTCCTCGGCAAGGCCGGCGGATCCATCGGGCGCAACAATTCGGACGTCGTGGTGGTCGAGGCCCTGCGCGACATCAACCTGTCGCTGAAGGAAGGCGACCGGATCGGCCTGGTCGGCCACAACGGCGCAGGCAAGTCGACGCTGCTGCGGCTGCTGTCCGGCATCTACGAACCCACCCGCGGCAGCGCAAGCATCCGCGGCCGCGTGGCCCCGGTCTTCGACCTCGGCGTGGGCATGGACCCCGAGATCTCCGGCTACGAAAACATCATCATCCGCGGACTGTTCCTCGGGCAGACCCGCAAGCAGATGCTCGCGAAGATGGACGAGATCGCCGACTTCACCGAGCTGGGCGAGTACCTGTCGATGCCGCTGCGCACGTACTCCACCGGTATGCGCGTGCGCGTAGCGATGGGTGTGGTCACCAGCATCGACCCGGAGATCCTGCTGCTCGACGAGGGCATCGGCGCCGTCGACGCGGAGTTCATGAAGAAGGCGCGCGTGCGTCTGCAGGCGCTGGTGGAGCGCTCCGGCATCCTGGTGTTCGCCAGCCACTCCAACGAGTTCCTCGCCCAGCTCTGCGACACGGCCATGTGGATCGACCACGGTCGGATCCGGCAGCAGGGTGGCATCGAGGACGTCGTCCGCGCGTACGAGGGTGACGACGCCGCCGACCACGTCCGGCACGTCATCTACGAGTTGGACCGGGAGAAGTCCGGGATCACCGCTTCGGCCGAACGGGACGCCCGTAGCGACAGATCGAACGAGCGTCCCGTTCGCACGGCCGCGGAAGCCGAGGCGGAGTCCGCGTGAGCGCTGCTGCCGAGCGGATCGTCGGTGTCGTCGTCACCCACAAGCGCCGCGAACTGCTGGCGGAATCGCTGAAGGTCCTCGGCTCGCAGACGCGTCCGCTGGATCATCTGGTGGTCGTGGACAACGCCGCCGAGGACGACGTGCGTGAGCTCGTCGAATCATCCGGGATCCCCACGAGCTACCTCGGTTCGCAGCACAATCTGGGCGGGGCCGGCGGTTTCGCGCTGGGGATCCTGTACGCCCTCTCGCTCGGCGCCGACTGGGTGTGGCTCGCCGACGACGACGGACGGCCCGAGGGACCGAAGGTCCTGGAGACGCTGCTCGACTGCGCGCAGCGGCACGGCCTGGCCGAGGTCTCCCCCGTGGTCTGCGACATCGACGACCCCGACCGTCTCGCGTTCCCCCTGCGCCGCGGTGTGGAGTGGCGACGGCTGCGTTCCGAACTGTTCGCCGACGGCGACGACTCCGCCGACCTGCTGCCCGGTATCGCGTCGCTGTTCAACGGCGCTCTGTTCCGCGCGTCGGCGATCGATACGGTCGGCGTTCCCGACCTGCGCCTGTTCGTCCGCGGCGACGAGGTGGAGGTGCATCGCCGGCTGGTGCGGTCGGGGCTGCCGTTCGGCACCTGCCTGCAGACGGCGTACGTGCACCCGAACGGCGCGGAGGAGTTCAAGCCGATCCTCGGCGGCCGGATGCACACGCAGTACCCGGACAACGAGACGAAACGGTTCTTCACGTACCGCAATCGCGGCTATCTGTTGTCCCAGCCGGGCATGCGGAAGCTGCTGCCGCAGGAGTGGGTGCGGTTCGGGTGGTATTTCCTCGTCACGCGGCGCGATCCGCAGGGTCTGCGTGAGTGGATGCGGTTGCGGAAGCTGGGCCGTCAGGAGCGGTTCGAGCGGCCGTAATTCGGTTGCGCCCGGGTTCCGCCGGGTGGGAGCATCGTGGGGTTCCGGTCGAAAAGATCCCGATGTGTTGCGAAGGAGTGAGTGTTCGATGACTGTCTCGTCGGTCGACGCCGTGTGCGTCCACTCCCCCTTCCCTCTCGCCTGACCGAACCCGTGCAGTGGTCCGGTCGGCACTCATCGACCCGAGGATCACACCCACCATGTTCGACCCTGGACAACTCCTGCCCTACGGCTGGAACGACACACTTTCCGATACCTTCGACAACTATCCGGCCGACGGTCGCGAACCCGGGCGGGTGATCCGCGTGGACCGCGGTCGCTGCGACGTCGCCGCGCCTGCGGGCATCGTCCGCGCACTCGCCGGCGAGCACCCGCTCTGCACCGGCGACTGGGTGACGCTTCACCGTCACGGCGACGAGATCGCCGTCGCCGACCTGCTCCCCCGGCGCAGCGCGATCGTCCGGTCGTCCGCGTCCGGCCGGTCGGAGGGCCAGCTCCTCGCGGCCAACGTCGACACGGTGGTGATCGCCGCGGCACTCGACACCGCCCTCGATCTCGGACGCATCGAACGCCTGCTGGCCCTGGCGTGGGAGAGCGGCGCCCAGCCGGTGGTCGTGCTCACCAAATCCGATACCGTGCAGGATGTTTCCCTCGCGACCGCGGAGGTGGCAGCGGTGGCGCCGGGTGCGACCGTGCTCGCGGTGAGCGCCGACACCGGCGACGGCATCGACGTCCTCACCGCCGTGATCGACGGGACGGTCGCGCTCATCGGACCGTCCGGCGCGGGCAAGTCGACGCTCGCGAACGCGTTGCTCGCCGAGGACGTGCTCGCCACCGGACGCGTCCGCGAGGGCGACCACAAGGGACGTCACACGACGGCGCACCGTGAACTCCTGCCGCTGCCCTACGGGGGCGCCCTGATCGACACGCCGGGACTGCGGGGTGTCGGCATGTGGGACGCCGCCGAGGGCATCGACAAGACGTTTCCCGAGATCGAGGAGTTCGCGGCGCGGTGCCGGTTCGCGGACTGCTCGCACGGGACCGAACCCGGTTGCGCGGTGCTCGATGCGGTGGAGCGCGGCGAACTGCCCGAGCGCAGGCTTGCCAGCTACCGCAAACTGATTCGCGAGAACGGGTGGATCGCGTCGCGCACCGACGCGAGACTGCGGGCCGAGCGCGAACGCGAGTGGAAGAGCATCGCCCGCTGGCAACGGCAGATGTACCGCAGTCGCGGTCACTGACACGGGTCCGAACCGCATCCCGGTTCGAGCGGTGAGCCGGGATGCGGACTGGCAACATGGGTATATGTTCGATCTTCGGAGAAAGGCCCGTCTCAAGCTTCAACGTGCCATGTCCGAGGTGGTAGCCGAATCGGATCGGCGGTCCCGCGAGCTCGTCGAGAACCAGCACGACCAGACCCTGGCCGAGCTGAGCGCGACCAATCAGGAACTCGCGCGGGTGCTGTCCGAGCTGTCCGATGCCCGCATGGAGATCTCCGACGTCCAGCAGCGGCTCGGCGAACTCGAGCAGCAGGCGCGCCGCGACATCACGCAGGCGCTGGACGTGCGGGCCACGAAGGAGGCCGCGGCGTTCGTGCTCGAACACATGCCGAAGGCGCCCGTGTTCTGGAATCCGCAGGACACGCTACGCTACGGACTGTCGCAGGTGGAGGTCGAGGGGCTGGCCCTCGAGTTCGGGGTGGCGTCGGGCACCACGCTCCGGATCATCGTCGAACAGTTGAAGGACGCCGAGCACGAGGTGTTCGGGTTCGACGTGTTCTCCGGTCTGCCGCAGACGTGGCGCACCGGATTCCCGGCCGGGGAGTTCGCGCAGGAGAAACTGCCGCAGGTGCGGGGCGCGCAGTTGGTGCCCGGACTCTTCGAGGACACGCTGGCGGGCTTCCTCGAGAAGCACCCGGGACCGGTGTCGTTCGTGCACCTCGACGCCGACCTGTACTCGTCCACGAAGTCGGTGCTCGACCGGCTCGAACATCGGCTGGTCGCGGGCACGGTGATCGTGTTCGACGAGTTCTTCAACTTCCCGGGCTGGCAGGAGCACGAGTACCTGGCGTGGACGGAGTTCGTCGACCGCACCGGCATCGGCTTCGAGTACCTGAGCTACACCGCGAACCACGAGCAGGTGGTCGCGCGGATCACCGCACCAGCTTCACCGCCTGCGTGACGTTGAACGTCGCGCGTTCGTCGATCCGCAGTCCGGACCGCGCGAGCGCGGCGAACGCCTCGGTGGTCTCGAAGTGGAACGGCGGCAGCGTCCACACCTCGTTGGACGTGTGCCGGATGATGCGCTCGGTGTCGCGTTCGTAGTCGGTGAAGAACCAGACCACGGAGCACGAGTCGAGCGCGCCCGCGACGTCGGGGACGGCGAGTTCGTCGTCCCACAGCGACCCCCTGCTCGCGGCCGTGATTCCGAGCCCGATGTCGCGGGTGCCGTCGAATGCCTCCGGCCGCACGTTCTTCACGAGTCGCAGTGACGTGGGGTTCCACGCCGGTTTGTCGAACAGCACGCAGTCGCCGGGGCGGAGGTGTTCCACGGCGAAACCGTTGACGGTGCTGAAGTCCATGCCGCTGGGTTTCGCCCACTGCTCGCGCTGCTGAAGATAACTCGGCGATGCGGCCACCGCGAACACAGCGAGCACCGCGGCGGACTGCCACCACTTCCGGGTCAGGGCAGCGAGGCAGAGTCCGCCGGCGAGGGCCACCGCGGGCGTCGTGAACGTGAAGTACCGCGGGAGATACACCGGGCTGCGCAGGAGCGAATACGCGAGCAGCGCCGCCATCGGCACCGCGATCCACGGCAGTGCGACGGACAGCACCGGGGGCAGCCGGTGACCGCGCACCAGCGCCACGAACCCGGCCACCACCAGGACGGCGAACAGCACCGCGAACCACGGTGCGCCGACGAACCACTGGTACTCGGCGACGGCCCGCGGCAGATGGTCGTCGAGCGGCGGGATCCACGCCACCTGGACGGATTCCCGGCGCACCAGCGCCACGAACGGCGCCGCGACCACCGCCCCCGCGGCCGTGGCCGTCGGCCATCCGAGCCAGGACCGCCGGGCCTCGCGCAGCAGCAGGATCGTCAGCAGGTGCGCGGGAACGAGGGTGATCAGGTAGACGAACAACACGATCGACACTGCCAGGCCGGCAGCGTACAGCGCCCACAGCCACCAGCGCCGGAACCTCAGTGCCGCAAGGAGAATCACGGTCAGCCAGACCGCGGCGGCAGCTGTGGCCGCGTACCCGCGGGCCTCCGCGGCAGCCCACGTGACGCTTGGCAGGATCACGAACAGGATCCCGGACAGCACCGCCACCCGCCTGGTCGAAATCAGCGCACCGAGCACCACCACCCCTGCGCCCGCCGCGCCCACGGCCAGGGCGCTCGGGAACCGCGCCGAGAACTCCGAGGCACCGAACACCGCGAACCAGTAATGCATCCCGACGTAGTACAGCCCGTGCACGGCGTCGATGTGGCCGAGCAGATTCGACAGGTCGGGCCGGGACCGCTGACTCGAATACAGCGTCGCGACCTCGTCGTACCAGAACGACGGACGCCAACTCCACGCCGCGCCGAGCACCACACCGACAGCGAAGACGAGGAACGAATCCCGGAGCAGCCCACGTATATCGCGGGCCTGCAACGGTCCGGCCAACGTCACTTACCGTACAGGCGAGCCCAGTTCTCCCGGCTGGTGAGCTGCGGCAACGCGTCCCGGTACTGGCGCTGCGTCGACGCCGCGTCCTCGCGGAACCGCTTCATCAGCTTCGCGGTCCGGGCCGTGAGCTCACGGGCCGTCTCCTTGTCGCGGCGGCGCACCCGCACCCCGGACTGGGAGGCGTCGGTGATGACGGCGGTGTCGAACAGCGACACGTGCCACCAGTGCGCCTCGGCCACAGGGATACTCGCGACACCGTGCTGGGTGCGGCCGAGCCACTGGTACGCGGCCCGCTTGGCGAGGACGAGGTCGATCTTGCTCTTGTCCGGCTCGAAACCGGCGTACCGGGTGACGAGGTCGGAGTTGCGGACACCGGGAATGTTCGTCGCGGGATGCTTGACGGTCTCGGGGAACCGCTTGCGCTCCTCCCGGATCGACGCCAGCACGGCCTGACCGCCGTCCTCGAGCACCTTCGGGCCCTCGAGGAAGTCCTCGATACCACGAATCATGGTGTACGCCAGCCCGTACTGCATCGACACGAGATACTGGGTGATCTCCCGCGCCATCCGCGTGCTCAACGACTTGGCGTCGAAGTCACTGTGCAGCGCGGCAGCGATCAGCGAGTTGCGGATGCTGAAGTACTTGGCCCAGTCGTCGCGGTCCTTCCAGTGGAAGTCCGCGTGCCACACACCGGCATTGGGCAGCGTGACGGTGACGAACCCGGCCGCGCGGGCGCGGATGCCGTACTCGATGTCGTCCCACTGGAAGAACATCGGCAGCGGAAGCCCGATCTGCGCGACCACCTCGGCGGGGATCAGGCACGACCACCACGCGTTGTAGCCGGCGTCGACGCGCTTGTGCTGCTTCTTCTTGAGCAGATTGATGTCGTGCCGCGACCCGGCCGCCCAGCGGCCCGCCTTCAGCTTCGACAGGTCCGCTTCCTCCGCGCTGACGTGCAGGTGCTCCGGGTTCATCAGGTACAGCATCTGCGCGCCGACGAGCGTCGGCTCCGTGGTGACGTTGGCGAATGCGTTCATCCGCAGGATCGACTCCGGCTCGCACAGGATGTCGTCGTCCATCAGGATCAGGTTGGCGTGCTCGTTGATGCCCGACACCTCGTACATGCCGCGGGTGAATCCGCCGGCCCCGCCGAGGTTCGGCTGCCGCAGGTAGACGAGCTTGTCGCCCAGGATCTCGGCGACCTCGGTGAACTTCTCCCGGTCCGACACGTGGTCGCTGCCCTGGTCGACCACGTACACGGCGTCGATGCCGGACGACATCGTCGAGTCGTTCGCGATGGCGGCGACGGTCTCGGCGCAGTCGTCGGCGCGGTTGAACGTGCAGATCGCGATCGCGGCGGGACGGATCACCGACGGCGCGGCGACGGTCCACTCCAGTTCACTCACGGCGAGGGGGCCGTCGACGGCGGTGAACTCGACCCACAGGGAGCCGCCGTCGAGGTAGGCGTCCAGCTTCGTGGACAGCGTCGCCGTGCCCGAGCCGTCGATGTCCGTCGTCGCGAGGATGCGGGAGTTGCCGCCCGAATCGGAGCCGCGCAGCGCCACCACGGCGCGCCCGTCGGCCTCGTGGTGGAACCCGACCGTGACGTCGGTGACCGTGGTCCAGCGCTGGTAGTAGCTGGCCGCGAACCGGCCGAAGTAGGTGTCGGTGTCGACCGTCGCGCCCTTCTCGAGGTGCACGACGTAGCGCTCGCGGTGGGCGCGGCCCTTGACGATCCTGGCGTACAGGTCGTCCTTGACCCGGGTGGTCGGTCCCGTGAAGAGACCTCGCGCCACCACGAGGCGGTCGGGTGCGCGATGCTCGGTGAGAGCACTCCGTACCGCGGCCGTGCTCCCGTCCACAGGTGCTACCGACGCAGACTCGTTCATAGTGCTCCTACTGTTCCCCGCGAGAGGTGGGCTGGACCGCGCCACGGCGACGGCACGATCCTCTTCTCGGTTCGCAGGGTATCAACCTCACGACGCGCTCCCCGACCGTGCGAGACGACCTCCGTCCCGGTGGCGGGCCCGCAGCCGGAACAGTCCCACCCCCATGGCGAGCACATCGGCCCTGGATATGCGGGTTTCGTGGCTGTCGTGATCGTCGCTCAGACGCACCGGGACCTCGACCGGCACGATGCCTGCCCGCTCCGCGAGGTAGACGAGTTCGGTGGTGAACAGGAACCCGGGCTCGACGAGGTCGGGAACCAGTCCCCGCATCAGGTCGCCGTCCATCAAAACGGTGCCCTGCGGGTCGCCGGTGCGCATCCCGAGAACCACGCGCCGCAGCGCGGCGAAACCCCACGTCAGGGTGCCCCGAAGGGCGCCGCGCCGCACCTGCGAGTCGGGGTGGGCCTTGGAACCGATCACGACTTCGGGCAGCCGGCCGTCGTGGCCGGCGGCGAACGTCTCGGCGCCGTCGAGGTCGTCGAACCCGAACGGCAGGTCGTCGGCGGTCAGCAGCACGTGCGCGCCGCGACTCGCCTCCGCTCCCGTCCGCAACGCATTGCCCATGCCCTTCTCGCTCCGCAGGACGGTGAGCGACACAGGTCCGGGCGTCCAGTCGGCGGCGAGGCGGGTGCAGATGTCCACGGTGTCGTCGGTGGATCCGTTCTCCACGACGATGATCTCGACGTCGTGGCCGGCCAGTCGTTCGGCCACCCGGCGGACGGTCTGCTCGATGACCGCGGCCGAATTGTAAGCGGGGACGACGACCGACAGCGCCTTCGGCGCACGTGCGCCTTTTTGGTCGTGGGAACAACCGAAAAGGCGCACGGGCGCAGCCTAACTCGTAGGCTCGGAGTCCGTGGCACCCTCCGCGTCCGTGTCTTCGACGTTCACCCGATCGATACACCGCATGCCCGAGTGGATGGTGGCACTGGCGGTCGCGGTGGCTGCCGCGGCCATCGCGACGATTCCGCGGATCGTGTACGACCGCTTCTACTACGGCGGCGACATGCTGGAGTCGTTCGTGCCGTCCTGGCACCGGATCGGCACGGAACTCCTGGCCGGGCGGTGGCTCACCGTCAATCCCGATGCCTGGATCGGCGGAAACTATGCGGGTGAGGCCGCCTACGGTCTCTACAACCCGGTCAACCTGGCCAACTACCTCCTGGCCGCGAAATTCGAGAACCTGTCCGTCGCGGCGTTCGTGATCATGGCCGAGTTCCTGGCGCTGTTCGCCCTCGCCACGTATCTGCTGTGCCGCGAATACGGCGCCCGTCGCGGTTCCGCGATCCTCGCCGGACTGACGATTCCCTTCAGCGGTTTCACCCTGTTCTACGAGGCGGCGGGCTGGCCGTCCGGGATGATGGCCGTCGCGTGGGTGACGCTGTTCTGGTGGTCGTCGCTCCGCCTCTCCCGCGGGCGCACGAACCCTGTGGTCACCTTCGTGATCGGCGCACTGACGGTGAGCATGGGCAACCCGTACGCCGCGCTGGGCGCGGTGGTCGTTCTCCTCGGCATCGGGATAGGCCTGCTCGCACAGCGGCAGTTCTTCCGGTTGGTCGTGCTGGTGATCACCGGCGCGTGCGCGGGCACCGCCGCGCTGGTGACGTACCTGCCACTGTTTCTCAGCGTCGACGTCACCACCCGCGCCGGCAGCACCGGCATCTTCAACGACACGTTCCTGCAGCCGCAGATCGGCGGCCCCGCGGGAATGAGCAGCCCGTCGTATCTCCCCGTGATCATGACGTTCGGGGGTCCCGTCGAGGTGATCCCGTCGCTGTACCTCGCGTGGTTCGTGCTGCCGCTGCTGCCGTGGCTGCCGTGGGGCCGGATCCGCGCGCTGTTCGCGTCCTCGCAGTTCCGTCGCGCGCACGGGCGACCGCTGATCAGTCTGGGCGTCATCGCGGTCGTCTACTTCCTCTTCACGTTCGGACCGTCGAACGTCGGGATGTTCCGGTGGCCGATCCGGCTGGTCGAGTACCTGTACCTGTGCGTGGTGATCGGCCTGTCGCTCGCGCTGTCGCTGGGCATTGCCCGCGGCCGGGTGCGTCAGCGGGCGACGGCGTCGGCCCTGCTGATCGTGCTGGGCTTCTACCTGGCGTTCTCGTCCTCCCCCGCCCTGACGCTGCGACACACGCTGTTCGCGCTGCTCGTCGCGGCCCTGTGCGTGCTCGCGTACACCGCCTGGCGCGCTCGGGGCCCGAATGCTCACGTCGCCGCCCTGGTCCTGGGCACCGTGGTGGTGACCGCCGCGCAGGTGTGGTCCCTCACCCGCGACGTCGAGCGCGGCACTCGCGTCGACCCGGCGAGTACGTCGGTGCTGTCCGAGCAGACGGACCGCTACCAGGGCACCGTTCTGCAACTCGCCGACCTGGACGACACGTCCCACGAGGACGTCACCGCAGGCCGGATCCTGTTCGGCAACGAGATCATGGCGTCGTCCGCCGAGGGCAGCATCAACGCCTACACCGGCATCGGGTTCACCGAGTTCCAGGAAGCCCTGTGCATGGACTACCGCGGCGCCGTCTGCCCCGGGGTGTACGGGGCGCTCTGGCGGCCGGTGAACGCGGACATCCCGATCCCGCTGATCGATTACCTGCGGGTGTCGACGCTCGTGGTGGAGCACGGGCTCGTGCCCGAGGTGGAGACGGCACCGCCCCCACCCGGCTGGCACGTCACCGAACGCAGCGACTCGCGGACGGTGTTGCAGCGTGACCGGCCGCTGCCCTTGCCCGGGCGTGTGTCGTTCGCGTCCGACGGCGTCCGGGTGCTCTCGTCCGACTCGAGCGCGGCGACGGAGACCGTGCGGGTGGCAGGCAGCGGCGGCACCGTCTCGTTCGCGCGCCTCGCGTGGCCCGGCTACTCGGCCACCGTCGACGGCGAGCCGGTGGACGCGACCGCGGGCTGGCACGGTCTGCTCGAGGTGTCGGTGCCGCCGGGTGACCACGAACTGGTCGTGACGTTCCGGCCGCCGCGGCAGAACCTGTCCGTCGCGGCATTCGGCGGAGCGACGGTCGTGGTGCTGATCCTGTCCGTCGTCGATCCGGTGGTACGCCGGCGGAAGCTCAGCGCGGCGACCACCCGGACGACGTGAACGCGGACGCCTCGGTGGAGCCGGATTGCGCGACCGCCGCGGACGACAACGCGTCGGCGATCAGCTGGTGGCCGATCTGGTTCGGGTGGTCGCCGTCGTCGGCCAGCAGCCCGGTGGGATCTCCGTCGCCCCACGTCCCCTTGAACGTGCTGAACAGGTCGACGTAGGTGGCGCCCTCCGCACCCGCGACCTCCGAGATGACGTCGTTTGCGCGCAACGTCAGCACGGCACTGTCCCGGAGGAACTGCGGGCCGTACAACTCGCGGGCCACGTCGCCGTCCGGGAAGACGTCCCAGTACCCGGTGACCAGGACCGCGGTCGGCTGACCGGCCCGCAGTTCGGCGATGCGGTCGAGCACGGACGTCAGCGTGGTCTGCAGCTGCGGCAGGACGGGTTCGAAGCAGCCGAGCCCGTCATCGCCACCGCAGTCGCCGCCCAGGTAGTCGTCGAGTTCGGTGTAGAAGTCGTTGGCGCCAATCGTGACGGTGACGAGGTCGGCGTCACGGACGGCGTCGGCGTCGTATTGGCCTGGCTCGAGGGAATCGAGCAGATCGGTACTGGTCCAGCCCCCGACACCCAGGTCGGCCACCTGCACGGGCAGCGCGTCGTCGTCGGACAGCTGATCGCCGAACAGTTCCACGAACGGCGTGCAACCGGGGCATCCGTCACCGGCCGGGATGGAATCCCCCAGGCCCACGAGAGTTGCGCCCGCGGGCGGCGATTGTGGCTGCGGCTGTGCCACGGGCGGTGCCACAGTCGTGGAACAGCCGGCGAGGAGCGGAATCACGACCGCTACGGGAACACCGAGAATCCAGCGTCGCACGGGGCCTCCCCATCACGTCCTGCGCCTCGGAGGGAGCGCTCGTCACCGGTCCGGACGAATTCTACCGACGGTCGCGCTCGGCTGCCGTTCCCCGCGGGACCGTGCGGACGTGCGCCCGCTCGCCCTGGGGACCGAACAGGCTGAGGATTTCCGCCGGCTGCGGTCCGGGGTTGCCGAACCAGTGCGGGACGTGGGTGTCGAACTCCGCGACCTCCCCCGGCGTCAGGATCACGTCGTGTTCGCCGAGCAGCAGTCGCAGCCGGCCGGACAGGACGTACAGCCATTCGTAGCCCTCGTGGACCTGCAGGTTCGGGATGCCGCTCGGGTCACCCGGCGGGATCACGTGCTTGAACGCCTGGATCCCGCCGGGCCTGCGGGTCAGCGGGATGATCGTCGAGCCGTTGCGCTCGAGGGGCCGCAGATGGACGCGGGGGTCGCCGGTGGCGGGTGCGTCGACGAGTTCGTCCAGGGGCAGCTGGTGGGCCCGCGCCAGGAGCAGCATCAGCTCGAGGGTGGGTTTCCGCTGGCCGGACTCGAGCCGCGACAGGGTGCTCACCGAGATCCCGGTGGACTCGGACAGCTGGGCGAGGGTCGCGCCGCGCTGCTGGCGGAGAGCCTTCAGCCGCGGTCCCACGGCATCGAGGACCCCGTCCAGATCGGGTACGTCGTCGTTCACACACACCATGTTGCCACAGCGGCAAACTTGCTTGCCAGTTTCGCGGGCTCCCCGGACAGTGGACGTCACGAGGTCGACGAACGAAGGAGAACGCGATGGAAGACAGTTACGACGTAGTGGTCGTCGGCGGCGGCGCAGCCGGACTCGGCGGGGCTGTGGCCCTGTCGCGGGCACGCCGATCGGTGCTCGTGATCGACGCCGGCTCCCCGCGCAACGCACCGGCCGGGCACATTCACAACTATCTCGGCCGAGAGGGCACCCCTCCCGGTGAACTACTGGCCATCGGACGCGAAGAGGTCGCCGGGTACGGCGGCGAGATCGTGACCGGCACCGTCACGTCCGCCGACAACGTCGGGGACGGCCAGTTCCGGGTGACGCTCGCCGACGGCGCGACCGTGCGGGCGCGGAGACTGCTCGTGACCACCGGCCTCGTCGACGTGCTCCCCGACATCCCCGGGGTGGCCGAGCGATGGGGACGGGACGTCCTGCACTGCCCCTACTGCCACGGCTGGGAGGTCCGAGACCAGCCGGTCGGCGTCCTGGCCGGCAGTCCGCTGGCGGTGCACCAGGCGCTGATGTGGCGGCAGTGGACCGAGAACGTGACACTGTTCCTGAACGACGCGAACGAACCCACCGGCGAGGAGTACGAGCAGCTCGCGGCACGCGGTATCGCCATGATCGACGGACGTGTCGCCGGACTCGAGGTGCAGGGCGACCGGCTGACCGGTGTCCGGCTGCGCACGGGTCAGGTCTTCCCCCTCACCGCCGTGGTGGTCCCTCCCCTGTTCAGGGCGCGCGCCGACTTCCTCACCAGCCTCGGCCTGGACACCACCGAGATGGAGATGGGTGGGCACGTGATCGGCACCGCCGTCGCCGCCGACGCGACCGGCGCCACCGCGGTTCCGGGGGTATGGGTGGCCGGCAACGTCGCAGACCCGAAGGCGCAGGTGATCGTCGCGGCCGGGGCCGGTCTGAGCGCCGCGGCAGCTCTCAACGCCGACCTCATCGCGGAAGACACCCGGCTGGCGGTGGCCGGAGCGCTCAGCCGGTAGCCGACACGGTCGCCTCGTGGACCACGCGATGCGCGGGCAGGATCGAGTCACGTTCCGCGTCGGCATCCCCCTCGCCGCCGATCAGCCCGACGTAATGCGCTAGCTGGGCGGCGAGGGGTTCGTCGCTGTAGCGGAGGGTGGGGATCTCGATCACCGTCTGCTGCTTGTAGCCGTCGCGGTCGGCGGGCAGGTCGTCGTCGATGTGCCGGTAGATGGTGATGTCGCGGCGCAGGAGATCGATCTCGATCAGGCGGTCCGGCTCCAGCAGCGACAACTGCCGGACCTTCCGCTGACTCACCCGGCTGGCCGAGATGGTGGCCACCGCACCGGATTCGAAACGCAGCACCGCCTCCGCGCAGTCCTCGGCCTCGTTGCGCCGCGAACTGTCGTGGAAGTACCCGAACTCGGCCTTCACACCGACGGGCGGTGATCCGACGAAACCGATCGCGAGGTCGACGTCGTGGATCAGCAGGTCGGTCGCGACGCCGGTGGGGATGCGGGAGACGAACGGCGAGTGCCGGATTCCGTTGACCTGCCACACGTCACCGGCGAATTCGCGGGCCGTCCGGACCGCCGGGTTGAACCGCTCGAGCAGGCCGCACATCAGCGGGACACCCGTCGCGGCGGCGCGTTTCACCAGATCGGTGCTCTCCTCGTACGTTGCGGCGAGCGGCTTTTCGACGAGCACGGGCTTGCCGAGGTCGAGGACGCGGCCCGCCAATTCGTAGTGGGTGGGTGTCGCCGCCGCGACGACGGCGGCGTCGATGCCGTCCAGGTCGTCGAAATCCGCAGCCCACGTGGCACCGAACCGTGCGGCCACCTCCCGCCCGTGTTCCTCTCGCGGTTCCACGAGCAGGGCGAGGTCACACAGCGAGGACTGTGCGAGAACGCGGGCGTGCAGCGAACCCATCCTGCCGGATCCGATGAGGGCGATCCGCGGTCGCGTGGACGTCATCACGCCTCCATCGCCTCGCGCACCGCGGCGACGATCCGGTCGACGTCGTCGGTGGAGAGCGCGGCGTGGACGGGAATGCTGAGGCACCGGCGGGCCACGGACGTCGCGACCGGCGTCGGCGAGGCGATCACCCGGGGATGCTCGCGGTAGCAGTCGTAGTCGTAGACGGTTCTCGGGTAGTAGACCCCGCTGCCGACTTCCCGATCGCCCAGGCGCTGCGCGAGGGTGTCGCGGTCGATCGGTGCATCGGGCGCGAGGATCACGGTGAACTGGTGCCACACGTGCCCACGGCCCGCGAGTTCCGACGGCAGAACGAGACCTTCGACGTCTTTCAGACCGGTCCGCAGTGCCTCCGCATTGCGCCGGCGCGACTCCACCTGTTGCAGATAGGAACCCAGCTGCGGCAAACCGAGACTGGCCTGCAGATCCGTCATCCGGAAGTTCTGGCCCGCCATCTCGTACTCGTAGCGGCGTCGCATGCCCTGATTCCGCAGCACGCGCAACCGGTCGGCCACCGCGTCGTCGTCCGTCGTGACCATGCCGCCCTCGGCGGTGGTGAGATTCTTGGTGGCATAGAACGAGAAGCAGCCGAGTCCGAAGCTGCCCGCACCCTTGCCGTCGAACGTGGCACCGTGCGCCTGCGCGGCGTCCTCGACCACAGCGAGGCCCCGGGTCTCGGCCAGCGGCATCAGCGCACCCATGTCCGCGGTCTGCCCGTACAGATGCACCGGCATCAGCACCCGGGTGCGGTCGTTCACGCACTGCGCCACGACGTCGGGGTCGAGCGCGAAATCGGCCTCCCCGATGTCCGCGAACCGGGCCGTCGCGCCGGAATCGAGAATCGCGTTGAGCGTGGCCACGAACGTGAACGGGGTGGTGAGCACCTCGTCGCCCGGCTGGAGATCCAGCACCCGCAGTGCCGCGATCAGCGCGGTGGTGCCACTGTTCACGGCCACGGCGTGCCGGGTGCCGACGAGTTCGGCGAACCCCTCCTCGAACCTCGCGACCTTCGGTCCCTGCGCGACCATCCCGGATCGCAGGGTGTCGAGAACCTCGCGCTCGACGTCCTCTCCGAAAGAGATACTCGAGATCGCGATCACGGTTCCTCCGATAGATTGACGTGCGTTCACACCGTCTTCACAGATTGCACCCTCTTGAAGGTTCCCACGGTCTGCACGGCTCCTGGAAGGAATCCGAAACTTTCATGACCATCGGTGAAAACTGCGAGATCCACCCGACCGTCGTGATAGGCGACGGCGTCACTGTCGGGGACCGTGTGAGCATCGGACCGTATGCCGTCCTCACCGGACCTCTCGACATCGGCGACGACTGCTGGATCGGCGCCCACGCGACGCTCGGGGCGCCCCCGGAGTGGATCGGGAAGACGCATCCCCGCACGTGGACGGAGGTCAGCCCGCATCAGGGTGTCGTGATCGGCGCGGGCACCGTGATCCGGGAGATGAGCGCCGTCCAGCAGGGCGCCGAGCGGCCGACGACCATCGGCCGCGGCGGATTCGTCATGAACCACACGTCCGTCGAGCACGACGTCCGGATCGGCGACGACTGCGTCCTCTCGCCGTCCAGCACCCTCGGCGGTCACGTGACCCTCGCCGACGGGGTCAATCTCGGCATGAGCGCGGTGGTGCATCAGCGGCGGGTGATCGGTGCGCGCGCAATGGTCGGAATGGGATCGGTCGTCGCCAAGGACATTCCGCCGTTCGCCACGGTGTTCGGCAACCCCGCCGCCCTGCGCGGCACCAACCGGGTGGGCATGAGCCGCGCCGGGATCGCCGACCGAGACATCGCGGCCGTGGCGAAGTTGTACGCCAAGGGGCGCCTCGATGACGACGTGGAACTCCCGCATTCGCTCGCCGACGCGTTCGCCTGGTGGCGGGAGTTGGCGGTGAAACCGCTCGTTTCCTGATCCGGCGCCCTCCGATTGCTATCGTCGGAAACGAACGCTGCACCGCCGCAGCGCACTGCCGGTGAGGGGGTGGTTCTCGTGGACGCCGATCCCGAGATCGTCCCGGACCGCGGCGGTCGCGCCGTGCTGACGAACGCGCTGCGGATCCTCGTCACCCTCGCGATAGTCGTCGCCATCGTGTTCGCCGTGAAATCGCAGTGGGCCGAGGTCAGGGACACGATCACCCAGCTGGACTGGTGGGCACTCGTCGTCTCCGCGGTGTTCGTCTTCCTCGGCATGGGCGCGGCGGTGCGCGCGTGGCAGCACGCGCTCGGCGCCCTCGAACACCCGATTCCCGCGTTCGACGCCGCCCGCTGCTACCTGGTCGGCCAGCTCGGCAAGTATCTGCCGGGCAGCGTGTGGGCGTTCGTCCTCCAGACCGAGCTCGTGCGCCGGGCCGGGGTGTCGCGGGCCAACGGATTCGTCGCCGTCCTCGTCACCGTCGGGCTGAGCATCACGTCGGCGCTGGTCGTCGGGCTGCTGGCGCTGCCCGCCCTGTTCCACATCAGCACCGTCGCGGCGGTCGCGGTGATCGTTCTCGTCCCGATCGCCCTCGTATGCTGCTATCCCCCGGTCCTCACCCGGCTGGTGAACCTGGCCCTGCGGATCCTGCGGCGCGCCCCGCTGCAGCGGCAGCTGACCATGCACAAGATCGGGCGGGCCCTCGGCTGGTGCGCCGTCAGCTGGGTCCTCTACGGCGTGCATCTCTGGTTCCTCGCGTCGAGCTCGGCGGGATTCGAGGCGGGCACCCTGGTGCAGTGCATCGGCGCGATCGCCCTCGGCATGTGCGCCGGCGTGCTGGTGGTGGTCGCGCCGTCCGGCATCGGGGTCCGCGAGGCCGTCGTCGTCGCGGCCCTGTCCCCGTTCATGGACAGCGGGGTCGCGCTCGGGCTGGCTCTCGCGTCACGCCTGGTGTTCACGCTGTGCGAGGTGCTCGCCGGCTTCGTCGCCTCGATCGCCGGTTCTCGTTCGCTGCGCAACGCCCTCGTTCACGAGGATTCCCGGGTACCGCAGCCGTCGTGAGGAGACCGCGATGACGGATGCCTGGGAGATCGATCCCGCGTACGAGCTCTATATCGGCCGCTGGAGCAGGCTGGTCGCTCCAGCGTTCCTGCGGTGGCTGGCCGCCGGCCCCGGCGGCGCATGGTGCGACGTGGGTTGCGGGACCGGCGCCCTCGCCCACACCGTTCTCCGCACAGCGGATCCGGTCGGGGTGGTCGGAGTCGAGCCGTCACAGCCCTTCGCGGCGTCGGCTCGGGCACGCACGGACGATCCCCGTTTCGACGTCCGGTCGGGCACCGCCGAATCCATCCCCGCCGGGGACGGCGAGTTCGACCGGGTGGTGTCCGGGCTGGTCCTCAACTTCGTTCCCCACCCGATCGAGGGGCTCGCCGAGATGCGCCGAGTCACGCGAGCCGGCGGGACGATAGCCGGGTACGTGTGGGACTACGCCGACGGGATGCAGATGATTCGCGCATTCTGGGACGCCGCACGCGAACTCGACGAGGCGGCCGCGAACCTCGACGAGGGCGTCCGCTTCCCGCTCTGCCGGCCGCAGCCTCTCCGCGACGCACTGGCCACCGCGGGTCTGGCCGGGGTGGAAGTGCACCCGCTCGACATTCCCACCGTGTTCGCCGGCTTCGACGATTTCTGGCGCCCATTTCTGGGCGGTCAAGGGCCCGCGCCCGGATACTGCTCGTCCCTCCCCGCCGGGCGCCGAGACGAGCTTCGCGACCTGCTCGATACCCGCTTGCGGCGCGACGACGCGGGCCGCATCGCACTGACGGCGAGAGCGTGGGCGTTCCGCGGAACCGTCAGCCGATGACGGATTCCGTGGCCGCATACGCCTTCTCCGCGGATTCCTTCTGCGCCCGCCACCACGACTCGTTGTCGCGGTACCACCGCACCGTGGCCTCGAGCCCGCTGCGGAAATCCTTGTACTGCGGCGTCCAACCCAGTTCGGTGCGCAGCCGGGTCGAGTCGATCGCGTAGCGCAGGTCGTGGCCCGGGCGGTCGGTGACGAAGTCGAGGTCGCCGGCATCGCGGCCGAACAGCTCGAGCAGCGTTCCGACGACGGTCCGGTTGTCGACCTCGCCGTCCGCACCGATCAGATACGTCTGACCGAGACTCCCCTTGTCCAGGATCGTCCAGACGGCCGCGTTGTGGTCGTCGACGTGGATCCAGTCGCGCACGTTCTTCCCGCTGCCGTACAACCGGGGGCGCACCCCGTCGATCAGGTTGGTGATCTGGCGCGGAATGAACTTCTCGACGTGCTGGTACGGACCGTAGTTGTTGGAACAGTTCGACAGGGTGGCCCGCACCCCGAACGACCGCGCCCAGGCCCGCACCAGCAGATCGCTGGACGCCTTGGTGGCCGAGTACGGGCTCGACGGGTTGTAGGGGGTCGACTCGGTGAAGCGCTCGGGGTCGTCCAGTTCGAGGTCGCCGTACACCTCGTCGGTGGAGATGTGGTGATACCGGACGTCGTGGGCGCGGACGGCCTGCAGCAGCGAGAACGTGCCCATCACGTTCGTCTGCACGAACGGCGTCGGATCGGCCAGCGAATTGTCGTTGTGCGATTCCGCGGCGAAGTGGATCACCGCGTCCGAGTCCGCGACCAGACGGTCCACCAGCGCGAAATCCGCCACATCGCCGTGCACGAACTCGATGCGGTCGGCCACCGGGTCGAGCGACCGCCGGTTGCCGGCGTACGTCAGCGCGTCGAGCACCGTCACCTGCACGTCCGGCCGCTCGGCGACCGTCTGGTGCACGAAGTTCGCACCGATGAACCCGGCGCCGCCTGTCACGAGAAGCCTCATGTGCACCCACCCTAGTGGGGCGCCCGAGTTTCTATCCGACGCGAACACTGGAACACTGCGCACATGCGCGGAATCATCCTGGCAGGCGGCACCGGGTCCCGGTTGCACCCGATCACTCTCGGAGTGAGCAAGCAACTGGTCCCGGTCTACGACAAGCCGATGATCTACTACCCGCTCTCCACCCTGATGCTGGCCAACATCCGGGACATCCTCGTCATCACCACCCCGCACGACGCCGAGCAGTTCCGCCGGCTCCTCGGCGACGGCTCCCAGTTCGGGGTGAACCTCACGTACAAGGTGCAGGAGGAACCGAACGGCCTGGCGCAGGCGTTCGTGCTCGGCGCCGACCACGTCGGCAACGAGTCCGTGTCGCTCGTGCTCGGCGACAACATCTTCTACGGCCCCGGCCTCGGTTCCCGGCTGAACCGCTTCGAGAACATCGACGGCGGCGCCGTGTTCGCCTATTGGGTATCCGATCCCAGTTCCTACGGTGTGGTCGAATTCGACGACACGGGCCGAGCTATTTCGATCGAGGAGAAGCCCGCCACCCCGAAGTCGAACTTCTCGATCCCCGGGCTCTACTTCTACGACAACGACGTCGTCTCGATCGCGCGCGACCTGAAGCCGTCGGACCGCGGCGAGTACGAGATCACCGACGTCAACCAGGCCTACCTGCAGTCCGGACGGCTGCAGGTCGAGGTGCTTCCCCGCGGAACCGCGTGGCTCGACACCGGCACCGTCGATTCGCTGCTCGAGGCGTCGAACTTCGTGCGCACGCTCGAACACCGGCAGGGACTGAAGATCGGCGTCCCGGAAGAAGTCGCGTGGCGCCGCGGGTTCATCACCGACGCCGAATTATGTGCCCGCGCCGAAACTCTCGGCAAGTCGGGGTACGGCGACTATCTTCTCGAACTCCTCGAGCGCGGCAAGGACTGGTGACAGTGGAGTATCGGGAACTGAAGGTTCCGGGCGCCTGGGAGATCACCCCGCGGCAGTTCGGCGACGACCGCGGCGTGTTCCTCGAATGGTTCAAGGGCTCGGAGTTCGAGGCCGCCGTCGGGCACACCCTCGAACTCGCGCAGGCCAACTGCTCGGTGTCCGCCGCCGGGGTCCTGCGCGGCATCCACTTCACCGACAACCCGCCCGGACAGGCGAAATACGTCACCTGCGTCAAGGGTGCGTTCCTCGACGTCATCGTCGACCTGCGGGTCGGGTCGCCGATGTTCGGGCAGTGGGATTCGGTGCTCATCGACGACGTCGACCGCCGCGCCGTGTACCTTCCGGCCGGTGTCGGCCACGCGATCCTGTCGCTCGAGGACGCGTCGACCGTGATGTACCTGTGCTCGATCGAGTACACCCCGGCCCTCGACCACGACCTTCATCCGCTCGACCCCGAACTGGGAATCGACTGGCCCACGGTGGGCCGGGACGGCAGCCCGCTGACGTTCCAGCTGTCCGAGAAGGATTCGGCCGCACCGTCTCTGAAACAGGCCATGGACGCCGGAGTGCTGCCCACCTTCCCCATGTGAGTGTTTTTGCGTGCCCGAGCACTCGATGCCACTCACATGGGGGTGGCAGGATGCGGACATGACAACTGACATCAGCGAGCGGCTGGAGGTCCGGCGGGCTGTCGCCGCGGACCCGGCGACGATCTTCGGTCTACTCTGCGATCCCGAGGGACATGTGGCGATCGATAGTTCCGGGATGCTGATGTCCGCGGAAGGGGACCGCGTCACGGCGGCGGGCGACACGTTCGTCGTGCACATGGACCGCGACGCGTTGAACGACTTCGACCTCGGTCTCTACGACGTGACGGTGACGATCGAGACATTCGTGCCCGACCGGGAGATCTCCTGGAAGGTCCTCGGGCAGATCCGGCCGCAGATCGGGCACGTGTACGGCTACCGGCTCGATCCGATCGACGAGGGAACAATGGTGACGTCGTTCTACGACTGGTCGTCCATCGACCCGGTCTGGCGCGAGTCCGGGATCTTCCCGGTGATTTCCGAGAACGCCCTGCGCGCGACGCTCGGCATCCTCGCGCGCACGGTCGCCCCCGGACGTCCGCGACCACAAATCGATCCAGAGAATTGAAACGTGTTCTAGTATCGAGGGCGTGAACTTCGTCGTCGTCGACCATCCCCGGCCGGGCATCGCCCTGGTGACGCTCAACCGCCCGGAACGCATGAATGCGATGGCGTTCGACGTGATGATCCCGTTCCGCGACGCGCTGGAGGAGATCAGCAACGACAACTCGGTGCGCGCAGTGGTGATCACCGGCGCGGGCCGCGGCTTCTGCTCCGGCGCCGACCAGAGGTCCTCGGGCACGCTCCCCCACGTCGACGGCCTCACCCCGCCGACCGTCGCCCTGCGGGCCATGGAGATGCTCGACAACGTGGTGCTCTCGCTCCGCCGGATGCATCAGCCGGTGATCAGCGCCGTCAACGGCGCGGCCATCGGAGGCGGCCTGTGCCTGGCGCTCGCCTCCGACATCCGGATCGCGGCGGACGACGCCTACTTCCGGGCGGCCGGCATCAACAACGGCCTGACCGCGAGTGAGCTGGGCCTGAGTTACCTGCTGCCGCGGGCGATCGGTTCGTCCCGCGCGTTCGAGATCATGCTGTCCGGTCGGGACGTGCACGCCGACGAGGCCGAGCGGATCGGACTCGTGTCGCGGTGCGTGCCCGGCGAGGACCTCCTGGACGAATGCTTCGACCTCGCCGAGCGCATGTCGCGGTTCTCCCGGCCGGGTCTGGAACTGACGAAGCGCACGCTGTGGTCCGGGCTCGACGCCGCCTCACTCGAAGCCCACATCCACCAGGAGGGCCTCGGACAGCTGCTGGTGCGGCTGCTGACCGACAACTTCGAGGAGGCCACCGCCGCGCGGAAGGACAAGCGCGAACCGCAGTTCCGGGACCGGCACTAGGGCAGAGACAGGCGTCAGGCCCGGGACAACCGCGCCGCCGACGGCGCGAACTCGCGCAGGGTGAACGAATTCGACACGACCGCACGTAGTTCGGCGAGCCCCCCGGACAGCACACCGGCCGCCCGCGCCTGCACCAGGACGTTGCCGAGGGCGGAACCCTCGACGGGTCCGGCGACGACGGGCAGCCCGGTGGCGTCCGCCGTCAGCTGGCACAGCAGGGCGTTCTGGGATCCGCCGCCGACGATGTGCACCACATCGATCGGCGTGCCGGTGAGCTCGACGACCGACTGCACCGACCGCCGGTACGCGTCCGCGAGACTGTCCAGCACACACCGGATCACTTCGGCCGGGCCCTCCGGGACGCGCTGACCCGTCCGCGCACATTCGGCGGCGATGCGGGCGGGCATGTCGCCCGGCGGCAGGAAAACCGGCAGGTCCGGGTCGACGACGGAGCCGAGGTCGGTCAGCGCGGCGGCGTCCTCCAGCAGTTCCTGCAGTGACACCTCCAGCCCGTCCGCCTGCCACTGCCGCATCGACTCCTGCACCAGCCACATGCCCATCACGTTCCGCAGCAACCGGGTGGTGCCGTCGACGCCGGCCTCGTTGGTGAACCCGGCCGCCCGCACGTCCTCGGTGCGCACGGGGACGGACAGTTCCGCCCCCACCAGCGACCACGTCCCCGACGCGATGTACGCGAACCGCGTGCTCGCCGCGGGTACCGCGACGACGGCCGACGCCGTGTCGTGGCTGCCGACGGCCACCACCGTCGGGGGACGGTCCGTGGTCCCGATCTCGTCGGCGACGTCGGGCCGAACGGCCCCGATCACTGAACCGGGTTCCACCACCGGGGGCAGCACACGGTCGTCGAGACCGAGCCGCGCGACCAGCGCACGGTCCCAGTCGCGGCTCACCGGATCGAGCAGACCGGTGGTGGACGCGTTGGTCACCTCGCCTGCGCGAACCCCGCTGAGCCAGTACGCCAGAAGGTCGGGGATCATCAGCAACTGCTCCGCGACGTCGAGCCGCTGCGCGCCGCTCTCCCGCTCGGCCAGCAATTGGTACACCGTGTTGAACGGCAGTTGCGCGATGCCGTTGCGCTCGAACAACTCCCGATCCGGTATCGACGATCGCACCCCGGCCGCGACGCCCCACGTCCGCTGGTCGCGGTAGTGGTACGGCATCCCGAGGAGGGAGCCGTCACCGCCGAGCAGCCCGTAATCCACCGCCCACGTGTCGATTCCGATCGACACGAGGACGTCACCGCGGGCCTCGGCCTCCGTTGCCGCGGCCCGCAGCCCGTCCAGCACACCCCGATAGAGGCCGGCCAGATCCCAGTGCAGCGATCCACCCAGCCGGACCGGGCGGTTGGGGAAACGCGCAACCTCGTCGAGGGTGATCACGCCGTCGGCGACGCCGCCCAGCATCACCCGCCCGCTGGAGGCACCCAGGTCGATCGCGGCGAACGCGTCCATCAGCGCAGGAACGCCGCAGCGACACCGGCATCCACCGGGATGTGCAGTCCGGTCGTGTGCGTGAGGTCGCCGCCGGTGAGCGCGAACACCGCGTTGGCGACGTGCTCGGGCAGCACCTCCCGCTTGAGCAGGGTGCGCTGCGCGTAGTACTCGCCCAGCTTCTCCTCCTCGACGCCGTACACGGCGGCCCGCTTGGCGCCCCAGCCGCCGGCGAAGATGCCCGAACCCCGCACCACACCGTCCGGGTTGATGCCGTTGACGCGGATGCCGTACTCGCCCAGCTCCGCCGCGAGCAGACGCACCTGGTGCGCCTGGTCGGCCTTCGTCGCCGAGTACGCGATGTTGTTGGGCCCGGCGAACACCGAGTTCTTCGACGAGATGTAGACGATGTCGCCGCCCATCGCCTGGGCGGTCATCACCCGCGCCGCCTCCCGCGACACCAGGAACGAGCCCTTCGCCATCACGTCGTGCTGCAGGTCCCAATCCTTCTCGGTGGTCTCGAGCAGCGGCTTGGAGATCGACAGCCCCGCATTGTTGACGACGAGATCGACTCCGCCGAACGCCAGGACCGCGGCCTCGAACGCCGCGGCGACCTGGTCGGCGCTGGTCACGTCCGCTGCGACCCCCACGGCGACGTCGCTGCCGCCGATCTCGGCAGCAGCCTCGGCCGCCTTCGCCTGGTCGAGGTCGGCGATGACGACGCACGCACCCTCCGCGGCGAGGCGCTGCGCGATCGCCTTGCCGATTCCCGACGCCGAACCGGTGACCAGGGCGATGCGGGTGGCGAGCGGCGCCGGCTTCGGCAGGCGCGCCAGCTTCGCCTCCTCGAGGGCCCAGTACTCGATGCGGAACTTCTCCCGCTCGTCGATCGGTTGGTACGTGGAGATGGCCTCGGCGCCGCGCATCACGTTGATCGCGTTGACGTAGAACTCGCCCGCCACCCGCGCGGTCTGCTTGTTCGCGCCGAACGAGAACATCCCGACGCCGGGGACCAGGACGATTGCCGGGTCGGCACCGCGCATCGCCGGGCTGCCCTGCTCCGCGTACTCGTCGTAGTACCGGGCATAGTCCTCGCGGTAGGCGGCGTGCAGTTCACGCAGTCGCGCGGTGACGTCCTCGAGCGACGCGGCCGGCGGCAGGTCGAGGACCATCGGCCGGACCTTGGTGCGGAGGAAATGATCCGGGCACGACGTGCCCAGCGCGGCGAGACGCGGATGCTCCTGCGCCGCCAGGAAGTTCAGCACCTCCTCGCTGTCGGTGAAGTGCCCCACCTGCGGGCGATCGGTGGAGGCCAGTCCACGCAACAGCGGGAACAGTGCGGCGGCGCGGCGGCGACGCTCCTCGGCAGGCAGTGCCCCGTAGCCCGCGATCGCGGGACCGAACGGCTGCTCGCGGCCGTTGTCGGCGATGAACTGCTCGGCCGTGCGAATGATCTCGAGCGAACGCTGCTCGCATTCCTCGCTCGTCGACCCCCACGCGGTGATGCCGTGACCACCCAGGATGCAGCCGATCGCCTGCGGGTTCGCCTCCGCGATGGCCGAGATGTCGAGGCCCAGCTGGAAACCGGGGCGGCGCCACGGCACCCACACCACACGGTCGCCGAAGCACTTGCGGGTCAGCTCCTCACCGTCCGCGGCGGTCGCGAGCGCGATGCCGGAATCGGGGTGCAGGTGGTCGACGTGCGGCGCGTTCACCAGACCGTGCATGGCGGTGTCGATCGACGGCGCGGCACCGCCCTTGCCGTGCAGGCAGTAGTCGAATGCGGCGACCATGTCGTCCTCGGCGTCGAGGCCCGGGTAGACGTCGGTCAGGGCGCGGACCCGGTCGAGACGCAGCGCGGCGAGACCGGCGGGCTTCAGCGTGCCGAGGTCTCCGCCGGAACCCTTCACCCAGACGAGTTCCACCTCGGCGCCGGTCACGGGGTCGACGTCGGTGCCCTTGGCGGAGGTATTGCCGCCGGCGTAGTTGGTGTTCCGAGCGTCGGCACCCAGTCTGTTGGACCGTGCGATCAGTTCGGCAATGGTGCTCGTGGCGTTCACTTCTTGTTTCTCCCTCGAGATTCTTGACTTCAGACCCGGATGAATTCGATGCCGAGCAACTCTGCTGCGGCCTTGATCGCGCCGGCACGGTGCCCGACGCACAACGCCCAGTGGTGACCCGTCCCGGTGGCGCTCCACTCGTCCGTCCACTCCCCCGGGTCCCGGCCGAAGTCGACCCGGGACGTGGTGTTGCCGATCGCCAGGAGCGGTCCGGGGACCACTTCACCCTCGGACGCGATGAACGAGTACGAGCCGTCGCGGTTCTGCCCGACCGCGAAGGTCGTGACGGGCCCGTGTGTCACGTCGAACTCGACGCTGACGCCGTACCCCCGCTTGCCGTGATAGACACCGAGACCGCGGAGCAGCGGTTCGGCGGACGAGATCTGCAGATGGGCCGGTCCGTCGTGACCCATTTCGACGACGCCGTCGCGGAAGTTCAGTGCCTGCAATTCCGTGAACGATCCACCGGCGCCCATCCGGTCCGAGACCAGCATCGCGACCGCGGTGCGGATGTCGTACTCCCCGGCCAGCGGAATACCGCGGGCGGTGAGCAGGGACGCTCCGAGAATCATTCCGGCGCCGAGCTGTTCGTGCAGTTCACCGTCGAGCCCGCGGTGGTAGTACGCCATGGCGTCGAGAGCGAAGTCCGCGACGATGCGGTCGAGTCCGACGGAGACCCTGGCTCCCCAGGCCAGATCGTCCGCGTTCACCGAATCATCAAGCGCGAAAACCTCTTTCGCGAGCGCGACACGGTCGGCCGTCTCGCGATCGGAGACCGCATCGACCCGTACCCGGAGGTCGTCGAATTCGAGCACCTCCACGTGCGCGCCGAACTGGGACGACAACAGGGTCATGTCGGTCGAGATGTCGAGCATCCCCGGGTACAGGTGACCCATGAGCCCGAGCCGGCCGTGCCGCAGGGCGGCCCGTGCCGAGGCGGCACTCACCCAGGCGTCGATGCGCCGCCAGGCGTTCTCGTCGTGCAGGTACCCGGACACCGACCGGAAGTCGATGCCACTGCGCCGGAACACGTTCGCGACCTCCGGCAGCGGGCACTGCCCGCAGTAGGCCAGCCACGTCCCCGTGTCGGTGTTCGCGTGATCCATCGCCTCGGTCGGCTGCAGATCGATCAGCAGCACCGGTACGTTGGTCCGCTGCGCGATCGGCAGCACCATCGACGACGTCAGGTAGGTGGTCAGGAAGATCACCACCAGGTCGCAGTCGGCCTGCCTCAGCGTCTCGGCCGCGACGGCGGACTCCTGCGGGTCCGAGACGAACCCGGCATCGACGACCTGACAGTCCTGCTCCTCGAATCGGCCCGTCACGTACCGGGCGGACTCCTGCAGGACACCCCGGAGGCTTGGGAACTGCGGCCAGTAGGCGCCGAGCCCACCCGATACCAGCCCCAGCCGGGTCTTCCGGGGACGCACGCGTTCGAGGCGGGCGGGCACGGCGTCCGTCGTCGTATCGGTCATCACGCGCCCCAGCTCGCCTGGTTTCCGCCGACCCGCTCGTGCTCGATCCGCTCCAGGTATCCGGAGCGGGCGAACGCGCCGATCGGGTCGGCTTCCCTGCCCTGCGATTCACGCAGTTCCGCCAGCAGCGGCCGGACGTCGGTGTTGTATCCGTCCATCAGCACCGCGTGGGCACCGAGCACGTCACCCGACTGCTGGGCCGCCTCGAGTGCGTCCCCGTCGACGAGCAGTGCCTTGGCCGTGGCTTCCTGGACGTTCATGATCGACCGGATCTGGCCGGGGATCTTCGGCTCGATGTTGTGGCACTGGTCGAGCATGAAGTTCACCCCGGAGTCCGGGCGATGCGCGCCCGCCCGGACGATCTCGTGCATGATCCGGAACAGCTGGAACGGGTCCGCGGATCCGACGATCAGGTCGTCGTCGGCGTAGAAGCGGGAGTTGAAATCGAAGGCGCCGAGCCGTCCCTGCCGGATCAGCTGGGCGACGATGAATTCGATGTTCGTGCCCGGCGCGTGATGGCCGGTGTCCAGGACGACCTGCGCCTTCTCGCCCAGCGCCAGGCAGTGCAGCAGCGACGTTCCCCAGTCGGGGATGTCGGTGGTGTAGAAGTACGGCTCGAAGAACTTGTACTCGATCAGCAGGCGGTGATCGTCGTCGAGTTCGGCGTAGATCTTCTGCAGCGAATCGGCGAGCCGATCCTGCCGGGCGCGGATCGAATCCTGGCCGGCGTAGTTGGTGCCGTCGGGCAGCCACAGCTTCAGATCCTTCGAGCCCGTGGCCCGCATGACGTCGATGCACTCGACGTGGTGGGCGACGGCCTTCGCGCGGATCTTCGGGTCGGCGTTGGTCAGCGACCCCAGCTTGTAGTCGTCGTCCTGGAACACGTTGGAGTTGATCGCCCCCAGCGACACCCCCTGATCGGCGGCGAACGCGGCGAGCTTGCCGAAGTCGTCGACGCGGTCCCACGGGATGTGCAGCGACACCCTCGGCGCCGCCCCGGTCACACGGTGCACCTGTGCGGCGTCCTCGATCTTCTCGTACGGATCCCGCGGGACGCCGGCCGTGGCGAACACCTTGAACCGGGTGCCGGAATTCCCGTATGCCCAACTGGGCACTTCGATTCCGAAGTCGGCGAGGGCGGAGATGTCGCCGGCCGTGCGCCGAGTGTCAGTTGCCGTCATGGTGAATCATCCTTCGGTGGAGATCGTGTGGTCGAGATGGGTGTGTAGCTGGGCGTCCAGGTCGAAGATCTCGGTGAGGAGCGTGAATCCCTCGTCGGGGGCCACACCGTCGAGTTCGAAGAACGGCGCCATGTCGTGTTGCCACCGCCGGTTGACGTCGGTGCGCGCCATGGCCGCCTGCGCCTGTTCGAGATCGGCCGACTCGACGTAGCCGACGATCAGCCCGTCCGGCCGGATGTGCAGCGAATAGTTGTGCCACCCGCTGGCTTTCAGTGCCTCGAGCATCTCCGGCCAGACCTGGGCGTGCCGGCGAACGTACTCGTCGATCCGGTCCGGCCGGAGTTGCAGGGTGAAGCAGTACTTGGTCATCGGACGGTTCAGAAGTTGTACTGGTCGATGGTGTTCGCGTCGAACACGGTGGGCGGGCCGAGCACGACCTCGCCGCCGGCGCCGATCGTGTACTCGCCGAGCTTGCCCGCCGTGAACTTCTGTCCCTCGGCGCCGGTGATCTGACCGGATGCCAGTGCGGCACCGGCGTAGGCGGAGAGGTAGCCGATGTTGGTCGGGTCCCAGAGGGCGAATTCCTTGACGGTGCCGTTCTTGACGTACTCCCGCATCTGGTTCGGGGTGCCGAGGCCGGTGAGCACGATGTTGCTCTTGTAGCTCGACGACGAGATGTAGCGCGCCGCCGCCGCGATGCCGACCGTCGTGGGCGATACGATCGCCTTCAGGTCGGGGTAGGTCTGCAGGAGGCCTTGCGTTTCCTGGAACGACTTCTGGTCGTCGTCGTTGCCGTACACCGTGGCCACCAGCTGGATGTTCTGGTACTCCGGCTTGCTCGCGAGCTCGGCCTTCAGCACCTCGATCCAGGCGTTCTGGTTGGTGGCGTTGGGGGTGGCGGACAGCACCGCGATCTTGCCGGTGCCGCCGATCTGCTCGCTCGTCATCTTCGCGAGCGTCTCACCGACACCCTGCGTGGTGGCCTGGTTGATGAACAGGTCGCGGCAGTCCTCGGCCGCGTCCGAATCGAACGTCACGACCTTGATGCCGGCGTCGCGGGCCTGGTTCAGCGACGGGCACACGGCGTTCGGATCGTTCGCGGCGATGTTGATCACGTTCTGGCCCTGCTGGATCAGCGTGTTGATGTAGGACACCTGCGAGGACGCGCTCGCATCGTTGGGGCCGACGAGCTTGTACTCGCCGCCGAACTCCTCCACTGCGGTCTTGCCGCCCCCGACCTCGATGTCCGAGTACGGGTTGTTGAGCTGCTTGGGGAGGAACGCGACCTGCAGACCGTCCTGGATCGGCGCGTCGGGGTTCGCGGTACCGGTGGCGCGGTCGCCACCGCCCGAGTTCGACGCCGAATCCTGGGTGGTGCCGCCGCAGGCCGTCAGTCCGATCGAGACTGCGACGATCCCCGCCAGGGGAACGAAGGTCCGGCGGAATCGGGTCATGGTGGATCCTTTCCTCGTGTTCGCGTCACTGCGAACGCTGAAGTGAGAAAGAGCAGGGGAATTCAGGAGGGGTTCTGCAGCTTTCGACGCTGCGCGGACGCCCGCACGGTCTTCAGCAGGTTCGGCAGCAGAACCGCCACGATCAGGAGAACGCCGGTGACGATGGTGAGCGCCTCGTTCGAGATGTCCTCGAGGCGCAGCGCATTCTGCAGTGTGGCGAGCAGCACCACCGCGGCGAGCACGCCGGCCAACCGGCCCTTGCCGCCGAAGATCGACACACCGCCGAGGAGCACCGCGGCGACCACGGCGAGTTCGAGACCGGATCCGTTGTCGGCCCGGGCGCTCGAGTACCGCAGACTCCACAGCACTCCGGCGAGGGCGGCGACCGCGCCGCACACCACGTAGAGCCAGAACTTCAGCCGCGCCCCGTCGATCCCGGCGAAGCGTGCGGCCGTGTCGCTGGCGCCCGTGGCGTAGATGTCGCGGCCGAGCGGGGTGGCCTGGAGGATCACCGCGAACACCAGAGCCACCACGACCAGCGGAATGGCGAGATTGGGGATGGACGTGCCGCCGACCGTTCCCGTCACCCACGACGTGTACGCGCGGGGGAAGTTGGATACCGCCTGGTCACCGAGGAGGACGAACGCGAGCCCACGGAAGAGGGCAAGGGTGCCGATCGTGACGGCCAGGGACGGCAGTCCCAGCTTCGCGACCAGGAAACCGTTGAGGGCACCGAGGACGCAGCCGAGCAGGATGCAGATAGGGATGATCATCTCGATGGCGAAGCCGTTGTTCCACATCCAGCCCATCGCGGCGCCGCTCAGCCCCAGGACGCTCGCCACCGACAGGTCGATCTCGCCGGCGATGATGATGAACGTCATCGGCAGTGCGATCAGGAAGATCGGCGCCAGATCGAGGACGAGGAACGCGAAGTTCCGGCTGCTCCCGAAGTCGGGGTTGGTGACCGACGCGACCACCAGCACGACGACCGTGATGGCGATGATCGCCGAGTCCCAGCCGGCGAGCAACTCGCGGACCCGGCCGACCGTCGACGTCCGACCTGCGGTGTCCGGCTGTGCGGTCGTCGCCGGCTCGATGGTGTCAGTCGACATGGGCGCTCCTCTTCCGAAGTTGCTGTGCGGCACGCACCGCGAGCAGCCGATCGGCTGCGATGGCGACGAGAATCAGCGCACCGACGATGGCCTGCTGCCAGAACTGGTTGATCTGGAGAACGGGCAGCGAACTGTTGATGGTGGTCAGGAGCAGCGCGCCGAGCGCGGCGCCCCAGACGGTGCCGACGCCGCCGACCACGGCCACACCGCCCACGACGGCGGCCGCGATCACGTTGAGTTCGTAGCCGGATCCGGCGGCGGCGTCGACTGTGCCGAAACGCGCCGCGAACATGACCCCGGCGATTCCGGCCATGGCCCCGGAGAAGACGAAGGCGAGCAGGATGCGCTTGCCGACGGCGATGCCCGCGAGTTCGGCGGCGTGGCCGTTCGACCCGATGGCGTAGAGGTCGCGGCCACTGCGGTACCGACGGAGATACACCCCGGCGAGGATCACCGCCACCACCGCGACGACGACGAGCACGGGGACACCGAGAAGTGTTGCGGTGCCCAGCTTCAGGAAGTTCGACGGCATCTCGTCGGCGGTGATCTGCTCGCCGCCTGCCCACAGGTAGGCGATGCCCCGGAAGATGTACATCGTGCCGAGCGTGACGACCAGGGCGGGAACTCCGCCGAACCGCACCAGCAGCGCGTTGGCGAGTCCGCAGATCGCGCCGACCACGATTCCGGCGAGGATGCCGAACACGATCGGCACGCCGTCGGGCCCCTGCATGACACTGCCCGCGGCGAACGCCGACAAGCCGAGAACCGAACCGACCGAGAGGTCGATGTTCTTGGTGATCATGACGACGGTCTGCCCGACCACCAGAACTCCGACGATCGATGCCGCCAGCAGGATGTCGCGAATACTCTGAGAGGACAGGAAATTGCTGTTCTGCATCGTGGTGATCACGACCAGCACGATCAGCGCGGCGAGGATGCCGAGCGAACGGACCTGCAGCACCTTCTCGATCAGGGACGTCCCCCCGTCCGATTTCACCGATGGCTTCGCGGCACCTGCAGGCGCGACGCGGGTGGGTGCGCTCACTGGTGCACCATCCTTGTGTCGGTGGTTTCAGATGGACTGCCGATGCACCCGAGGTGCCGCCGGGTCACTGCCCTGCTCGCTTGACACGATCGATGTCCGGCATGAGTTCTGCAGGACCCGGCGGTCGCCCGGGCCGCGCCGACCGTCGACAGGGCTGAGCGCCACCGAGCTCCGAACAGTGAGCGAACCGGCTGCCGCGTCCCGGCACCGCACGAGGGTGCCTCCCCACTGGGTCTAGCAGCGAGGAGGCTGACATGAAGTCTGCC